>JAUIEL010000337.1 GCA_030428825.1 bacterium | reverse complement strand
TTCCCGAATCGCGTTCCTCGCCCCGCGCGCAGCGGCTTGGACGTTCCCGAACGCGTTCCAAGCCGCGCAGCGCTACTCGTAGCGGAGCGCCGTCACGGCGTCGAGGCGCGCGGCGCGGACGGCGGGGATCAGCGCCGAGAGGACGGCGAGGACCAGCGTGGCGGCGAGGACGGTCGAGACGAACCACGGTTCGATGTCGACCGGGATCTCCTGGAAGACGTAGATGTCCGGGCGGAAGATCCGGACCCCGAACAGCGCCTCGACGCCGTCGTTCACCGCGTCCATGTGGTTCGCGAGGACGAGCCCGGTCACGGTCCCGAGCACCGCTCCGACGCCGGTGATGAGGACGGCGCAGGTCACGAAGATCGACGAGATCCCGGCGGTGCTCTCGCCCATCGCGTTCAGGACGCCGATGTCGCGCGTCTTGTCGGAGACGAGGAGCGTCAGCGTGGCGAACACGTTGAAGCAGGCGACGACGACGAAGAAGAAGAGGAGGTACCCGAGGATCGAGCGCTGGTTCTCGATGCTCGACATGTACCGCCCGTGCCGGTCGCGCCAGGTCTCGACGTAGACGGGGACGTTCGACTCGCGGTAGTGCGCCTGCAGCCGCTCTCCGAACGGGCGGAGGTCGACGCCGTCCCGCACCCTCACGCAGACCTCGGTCGACGCGCCCGGGAGCTCGACGAAGGCGCGCGCGACATCGAGGTCGAGGTAGAGCTGGGTCTGGTCGTGCTGGTAGTGGCCGGTCCGGACCAGGCCGCCGACGACGAACCGCCCGGAGAGGACGCGCGGACTCCCGCCGGCCGACTCCGCCCCGGGCCCCTCGTCGGGGACGGTCACGAGCGCGACGAGGTCTCCCTTCGAGAGCTCGCGCTCGCTCGCGAGCCCCTCGCCGAGGAGCACGACCGGGAGGTCCGCCGGGGCGCCCGCCGGCGGCGCGAACGGACGGGACGGATCGTCGACCCGCGCGGCCGGGTCGTCGAGCCGCCGGACGTACTCGAGGAAGTCGGTGACGCTCCCTTCCCGCGCCGGGTCGAGGCCGACGATCTGGACCGGCGACGTCTCCTCGACGCGGACGAGGAGCTTCCCCTCCGCGTCGAGCGCGCCGCTGCCGAGCAGCCCCGGCCGGAGGAGGTGCGGGCAGATCCCGACGATCTCGTCGATCCCGCGCGCGGTCTCCGCGATCCGGGAGAACGGCGGCGGCGGCAGGGTGCGCCGCTCGTCGATCTGGATCGACCACGGCGTGAGGATCAGGTCGGCCGTCGTCCCCCGCACCGCGCCGCGCATCTCGCGGAGGAAGCCGGTCCAGATGCCGACGACCACGAGGAGCGCGGTGACCGACAGCCAGATCCCGAGCACCGACACCCACGAGAGCGGGCGGCTCCAGACGTAGCGCGCGGCGAGGAACAGGCGGTCCATGGGCGGACGATCGTAGTCCCCCCGCCGCCCGCCCGGACGCCTAGAATGTCGGACCGGAGCCACGCCGATGCGTCCGTTCGACCCGAAACGCCGCGCCGCCGCCGACGCCTCGTTCGAGCGCGGTCTCGAGGCGTGGGCGGCCGGCGAACGGAAGGACGCGCTCCGCTTCTTCCGCCGCTCGCTCCGCGCGAACCCGCGTCACGCCGGGGCCTGGAACGCCCTGGCGCGGGCGGCGCTCCAGCGCGGGCGGGTGAAGGACGCCGAGGACCGGTTCCTCCGCGCGGTCGAGGCGGCGCGGCGCGACTTCGAGCTCGGCGCGTCGTCGCCGCGGGCGGACGACCCCGTGGGCCGGGCCTGGCTGGAGGCGCGACGGAGCCTCGCCCTCCTCGCGTCGCGGCGCCGCCTGCACTCCGTCGCCGCGAGCGAGCTGGAGCGGATCCTCGACGACGACCCGAGCGACGCGCTCGGGGTGCGGTTCGTCCTCGGCGAGGAGCACCACCGGGCCGGAGCGCTCGACCGCGCGATCCTCGCGTACCGCCTCGCCCCCGAGGAGCCGGGGGCACGCTTCGGTCTCTCGCTCGCGCTCCACGAACGGGGAGACGCCGCGGACGTCCGACCGGCGCTGCTGCGGGCGTTCGTCGCGAACCGCTACGTGGCGCCGATGCTGCTCGGCAGGCCGTGGCTCCCGCTCGACGGGTACCACGCCACGAACATGGCCGAGCCGGAGTGGGCGCGCGCGTACGTCGACCGCATGGGACGACGGTGGAGGCGCACGGCGGCGGCGCTCGCGGTCCTCGACGAGACCTGGTCGGCGGTCCCGGTCCGCGCCTGGCGCGCCGAGCTCGACGACGTCGCGGTCCGGATGGCGGTCGGCGGACCCGACGTCCGCTCGGCCCTCCTCGACGAGTGGGTCGGCCTGATCACGGACCGGGCGGTCGCGGCGGTGCTCGACCGCGCCGACCTCCCCGCCGGAGGGGAGGACGCGCTCAGTCGGTGAGCGCCGGCTCCGGGGGCGTCCGCGCCGCCGCCTCGCGCGCGCGGCGGGCCCAGAAGATGTCGAGGGCCGCGACGCGATACGCCTCGGCGAGCGTGGGGAAGTTGAACGTGTTGTCGACGAAGACGTCGATGTCGCTCTCGTTCAGGAGCGCCATCTGGCCGACGTGGATCAGCTCCGCCGCCCCCTCGCCGATGATCTGCACGCCGAGGAGCCTGCGCCCCTCCCGATCCGCCACCAACTTGACGAGCCCCTCGGAGATGTCGGCGATGTGGCCTCGCGCGACCTGGGAGAACTCGGCGCGGCCGATCATGCAGTCGCCGTGCTGCTTCAGCGCCTCGGCCTCGCTCAGGCCGACCGACGACATCTCGGGGATCGTGTAGATCCCGACCGGGATCGTCTCCGGCGGGTGCGTGTCCGGGAGGTCGAACGCGTGCAGCATCGCGCGCCGCCCCTGATCCATCGACGTCGACGCGAGCGCCGGCGGGCCGATGACGTCGCCGACCGCGTAGATGTTCGGCTGGGCCGTCTGGAGGTGCTCGTTCACCGGGAGCCGGCCCCGGTCGTTCACGGCCAGGCCCGCCGCCCCGACGTCGAGCGCGTCGAGGTTCGCGACGCGGCCGAGGCAGCAGAGGAGCTTGTCGGTCTCGAGGACCGTGCCGTCGTCGAGCTCGGTCCGGACGAACTGCACGTCGTCCCACGCGACCGAGCGGACCTGACGCCCTCCGATGAATCGTCCCCCTCCCACGACCATGAGGTAGTCCTGGAAGCGTCCCACGATCTCCGGGTCGAGGAATCCGAGCGGGGTCGGATGGGCGTCGACGATCGTGACCTCGACGCCGAGCGCGGAGAAGATCGAGGCGTACTCGCAGGCGATCACCCCGGCCCCGAGCACGGTCAGCGACTTCGGCAGGTAGACCATCGAGAGGATCGAGTCGGAGTCGAGGACGTGCTCGTGATCGATCGGGACGTTCTCCGGGGTCCGCGGCTTCGACCCGGTGGCGATCACGAACTTGGCGGCTCGGACGCGGCTCGGCGGGCCGGCCACCCGGACGACCTCGATCTCCTCGGGCGAGACGAACGCCGCCCGGCCGTGCCACCGTTCGACCCCCTCGACGGCGAGCGACTCGCCCATCGTCTCGGTGTGGGCGCGGATGACGCTCTCCAGGCGCCGCATGAGGCTCTCGACCTGCATGTCGTCGCGGACCTCGAGATCGAACACCTCGGCGGTGCGACGCCGGAAGTTGGTCAGGGCCAACGCCGTCTCGCGCAGCGTCTTGCTCGGGATCGTCCCGCGGTGGACGCACGCCCCTCCGACGTCGACCTCCTGCTCGACGACGACGGCGCGATACCCCTCGCGCGCGGCGAACCGGGCCGCGTTCATGCCGGCCGGTCCGCTCCCGATGACACAGACGTCGTAGGTCGCCGGATCGCTCATGTCATCTTGTCGATCATCTCGACGATCTCCTCGCGGCGCTGGATCAGGCCCTCGAGTTCGTCGGGGTACATGTTCAGCGGGACGTTCATCGGGTGCTCGCGGATCTCCTCCTCGGAGACCCGGTCCTTCCCGAGCGCGAAGTGCGCGAGGTCGTCCGCGAGCCGCGTCATCATCGCCGTGCGCGAGACCGTCGGCGCCGACTCCGGGTCGTGGTGGAACTCGATCGTCTCGATCAGCCGGTCGGAGAGGTTCCAGCGCGTCGCGAGGTCCTTCCCGACGCGGCAGTGGAACTCGCGCGACGCCTCCTCGATCGACTCCTTCTCCACGTCGACGTCCATCTCCTTCCGGAGGTCGACCAGCGCCTGCAGGAGCACGGGGCGGCCGATGTCGTGGAGGAGGCCGCAGAGGAACGCCTCCTCGACGTTCCAGCGCCGGGCGCGCGCGATCTCCTGGGCGAACGCGGCCGCCGCGAGGGAGTGTCGGAAGAGCGCCCGCACGCGGAGGTCGAACCCGGCCACCTTGAACACCTTCGTCTCGCACGAGATCAGGAGCGCGATCTCCCGGATCCGCTTCAGCCCGAGGCGGGAGAGCGCCTGTTGGAGCGAGACGATCGGGACCGACGCGGCGTACATCGCCGAGTTGCAGAGCCGGAGGACGTGCGCGGCCATCGACTGGTCCCGGTTCAGGATCGTCGAGAGCTTCCGGATGTCGCACGCCTCGTCCATGCTCGCCGTGATCACCTGGCTGGCGACCTCGGGGAGGACCGGCAGTTCGATCTCACCGGACTCGATCTTCCGCACGAGAGCGGCGTGCATCTCTGCCGGCAGCGGCGAGGCGGCGTCTTGAGTGGAAACGGAGTTCATCGATGGCGGACCCTTTCGGTGTCCGCCCTCATCGGCATCCGGAGGACGTCGACTTCACCCGCAGTCGAGAGAAGGGGCGCTCGGCCGCGGCGGGGTTCCGCGGAGGGGAACCCTCCCCCCGCGGGCGCTCACGGTCCGACGGCGTCGATCCGGACCCCCGCGGGGCGGCTGCGGGTCACCGCCACGGTGCCGTGGAGCGCCTCGTGGACCTCCGGATCGTCCCAGAGCTGAAGGAGGTCGTTCAGGAACTCGGCGGTCTCCATCGCGTCCGCCGCGACCTGGACGCGCGGCGCGACCGATTGCAGCCAGACCGACGCCACCGGCCCGAGGTGCGGGGTGTCGAGGAAGAGCGTCGTCGTCCGCGGGGCCTCGACGTCGAGGTCGAGGCGGTCGAACGGCGCCAGGTACGACTCGGTCCGGGTCAGCCGCTCGTCGCCCTCCGCCGCGCTCTGCCGCAGCGCGTGCAGCGCGACCGCGTTCGCCCCGCCGACGAGCCACCGGTCGACCACGCCGAACGCCGGGCGGGAGAGGTGCATGTTCAGCCGCAGCGACAGGGTCCAGGTCCGCCCCGCCGGCGCGTCGGTCCCGCGGACCAGAGGGGCGCGCGCGGCGATCCGGTCGAGGAGGCGCCGCAGCGCGACCGGGTCCCGGGTCTCGATCAGGACGAGGGTCGTCGGGATCCGCCCGACGACGTTCCGCGTGTGGAGGAGCATCACCTCGCCGCCGAGGAGCGACGCCAGCTCGATCCGCTCGCGGATGTCCACGATCTCGTCGAACCGCGCCGCCAGCCGCTCGGCGTCGAGAAGGCCGCCGAGCGTCGGGTTCAGCGCGGCGAGGAGCCGCCCGACGCGGACCCCGTCGAGCCGGAACGAGAGCGACGCCGTGACCTTCCCGTCGACGATCCGGGGCGCCTCGAACGGGGCGTCCCCGCCGAACAGCGGCCGCGTCGGGCTCTTCCCCTTCCCGGTGTCGAGCCACCCGCGCAGCTCGAACTGGTCGCCGACCCCGCGGACGTGCAGGGCGAGCGCGTCGTAGTCGTCGAGGTCGTGCACGAACAGCTCGCGCAGCACGATCTCCTCGGCGCGCAGGAACGCCTCCTCGCGGCGGAGGAGCCGGAGGTTCGAGTACGCGAAGAGCGAGCCCGGCGCGGGATCGAGCTCGTTCCAGCAGCGGGCGAACGCCGGGTCGTCGGCGAGCGTCCCGAAGTGGGGGTCGTCCATCCGATCGAGGGCGGCCCGGATCGGTTCGGCGCGGCCGGCGCCGAGGAGGAGGCCGCGGTGCTCGGCGAGCACGATCGTCGCGCCGCTCCCCGTCGTCACGCGGACCAGGTCGATGCCGCGGTGCAGCAGCAGGTCGGGGCGCTCGGCCGCCTCGAACGGCAGCGCGAACTCGCGCACGACGTCCCGCGCGTCCATGGCGCCGTGCGCGGCCGCCCGCAGCCGCGAGACGATCCCCTCGAAGCCCGAGAGGTCGGCGAGGAGCAGGACGTCCGGGCGCGGCTCTCCCCGCTCGAGCGTGAACCCCTCGACCGACAGCGCGACCTCGCCGTCGCCCCGGCCGAGGATCGCCGGGACGGCGTCGATCACCACCGGCGGCAGGAAGAGGGTCAGGTCGGAGGTGAGGCGCAGCAGCGACTCGCGGGCGAACGTCGCCTGGGCGCCGGCCAATGCCCGCGCGATGTCCGTCCGGCGCGCCCGCCGCAGGAACGCGTGACGGTCGTCGACGCGGAGGAAGAGCCGGGCGTCGCGCGAGACGAACGAGGCGAGCCGGCTCTTGCCGGGCGCCGCGACGCCCGCCGGCCCCGCGGCGGCGGCGACGACGGACACGACGAGGAGGGAGAGGACGATCCGGCGCCGCATCGCGTCAGGAGATCCCGTGCTTCCGCAGGCGGTTGTAGAAGGTCCGGCGCGGCAGCCCCAACGCCTTCGCGGCGTCCGAGCGGTTCCCGCCGCACCGCTCCAACGCCTCGAGGATCGCCGCCCTCTCGATCTCCTCCAGCGTCCTCCCCCCGAACGAACTCCCCGGCGCCGCGGCCCCGCTCCGCTGCTCGAGGAGCGGCTGGACGAGGTGGCTCTCGATCGTCTCGTCGGTCGCCAGCGCGGCCATCCGGCGCAGCTCGTTCTCGAGCTCGCGGACGTTCCCCGGCCAGTCGTACGCCACCAGCGCCTTCATCGCCGACGGCGTCACGCCGCGCCGCGCCTCGCCGGTCTCGTCGGCGATCCGGTCGAGGACGTGGTCGACCAGGAGCGGCACGTCCTCGCGTCGTTCGCGCAGCGCCGGCAGGCGGATCGTCATCACCTTCAGGCGATAGTAGAGGTCCTCGCGGAACGACCCCTTCCGCGCCATCTCGGCGAGGTCGAGGTTGGTGGCGGCGATGATCCGCACGTCGACGCGCGTCGGCGTCGTCGCGCCGACCTTCCGGAACTCCCCCTCCTGCAGCACGCGGAGGAGCTTCTTCTGCAGCGGCGGCGTCATGTCGCCGATCTCGTCGAGGAAGAGCGTGCCGCCGTTCGCCTGCTCGAACAGCCCGGTCCGGTCGCGGTCGGCGCCCGTGAACGCCCCCTTCACGTAGCCGAACAGCTCGGACTCGAGGAGCGACTCGGCGAGCGCGGCGCAGTTCTCGGAGAGGAACGGGCGGTCTCCGCGGCGGCCGTGGCGGACGATGGCGCGGGCGACCAGCTCCTTCCCCGTGCCGCTCTCCCCGAGCACGAGGACCGGGTAGTCGGTCTCGGTCACGATGTC
>JAUIEL010000336.1 GCA_030428825.1 bacterium | reverse complement strand
GTCGAGGCGGACGTCGAGGTCGAGCCGCCGGCCGCGCCCCCAGAAGACGAGCTCGAACCGCTCCGACTCGAGCGTCGTGTCGACGATCAGGCTCTTCCGCTCGGCGTCCATCGAGGCGTCGTCGTCGGGGATCGCGGGCCGGGCCGTGAAGTTCGCGTCGAACGTGTCGTCGGTCCGGAGCTCGACCGTGAGCCGCTCCCCCGGGGCGCCGACGACGCGCAGGTGGAACCGCCCCTTCCGCAGGTGCCGCCCCCGTAACTCCGCGAGCTCGGCCCGCGCCCGCCGGACGACCTCCGGGTGACGCGACGCCACGTCGGCCGTCTCGCCCGGGTCGCTCGCGACGTCGAACAACGCCTCCGTCCGGAAGACCGGGTCGTGCATGTACTTGAACGACCCGTGGACCCACGCCTTCTGCGCCGAGCTGTCGTACGTCGGCGACTCGACGAAGTACGACTGCTCCTCCTCCAGATCGCCCGCGGTCAGGGTTCGTCCGTGAAAGAACCCCGGACGCTCGATCCCCAGGGCGGCGAGGACGGTCGGCGCGAGGTCGATCGTGGCGACGGCGGTCTCCACGTCCCTCCCCTCGTCGCGCCCGGGGACGCGCAGCATCATCGGAACGCGGACCTGGTCGTCGAAGAGCGTGTATCCGTGGTGGTAGTGCCCGTGGTCTCCCAGTCCCTCGCCGTGGTCCGCGACGAACGCGACGACGGTGCGCTCCCACTGCCCGCTCTCGATCAGCGCGTCGAGGACGCGGCCGACCGCGGCGTCGGTCTCCGCGATCTCGGCGTCGTACGCGTCGCTCACGTACCTCCGGTCCGCCTCCGAGAGATCGGGGGGCGGGGGCGTCCCCTCGATCGTGTAGCGCCTGCGCCCCGGCTTCGGATCGAGCGCCTCGATCGGCACGCTCTTCCGCGCGGAGAACCGGCCGACGTACTCCGCGTCGGTGAACTCCTCCTGGAACTCGGGTTCGGTCGTGTACGGGAGGTGCGGGTCCATCACGTGCCAGAACAGGAACCACGGCGTCGTCCGGTGCGCGTCGACGAACGCGCACACGTCGCCGACGTCGTCCTTCGCCGACTCGAGCGACCACCGCGAGCGGTACCCCTCGAACCCCTGGTCGAGGCCGTACTTCGGGGAGAGGAGTCCGTTCGCCACGATCCCCTGGGTCTCGTAGCCGACCCGGGAGAGGATCTCGGCGATCGACGTCGTGCCGGGGTCGATCGCCGTCCACTCCTCGTGGCCGCCTCGCGCCGCCCCGTGCGCGGACGGGTAGAGCGACGTCAGGATCGACGAGAAGGACGGCAAGGTCCACGGCGCCTGGGAGCGGGCGTTCCGGAACCGGACGCCGCGCTCGAAGAGGCGCTCGAGGTGCGGCGTCGTGCGGCGGCCGTACCCCAGCGCGCTCAGCCGGTCGGCGCGCAGCGTGTCGACGCCGATCAGCAGCACGTTCCACGCGTCCGGCGTCGCGGCCGCCGGTTCGATCCGCGGCGTCGCGAGGACCACGGCGTCGAGCGGGTCCGGCCCCTCCTCCTCCCCGTCGACGTCGCGGCTCTCGAACGAGAGGACCCCGGATCGGCCGCCGAGCGCGGTCAGGTCGAGGGTCACCGGGCGCCAGCTCCGCTCCTCCTCGTTCCGTTTCGGGTCGATCGTCACGCCGCCGACCTCGATCGCGTCCCCGCCGTCCGGCCGGAAGCGGACGACGACCCGCGCGCCGTCGCCGGGCGCGCCGAACGCCTCGGGGAGCATCCCGACCTGGAACCGCAGCCGCGGCGCGATCTCCGGCGGCGGGAGCGTGACCGGGAACGAGAGCGTCGCGGGCGGCGGGAGGAGGACGGCGTCACGGACCTCCTCGTCCCGGACGTGCGGCCGGGGGAGCGCCGGCCGGATCCGCCACGGAGTCGCCTCCTCCCGACCGTCCCGCGGAGCGTGGCGTTCGCGCAGGTGGTCCCAGAGCTCGCCGCCGACCCACGGCGTCCGCCGGACCGTGACGTCGTCGAATCGCGTGATCGACGCCCCGCTCCCGTCGTCCCGATGGATCAGCCGGAGCTCGAGGACGAGGGTGTCCGGACGGGTCACGAACGTGACGGAGAACCGGTCCCACCCGGACGGGTCGATCCTCCGGGAGACGCGGTGGACGGGCGCGGTGCGGCGGAGCCAGGGCGCGACGCTCCCCGGTGACTCGGCCTCGACCCGATGCTCGAGGACGCGCAGCGCCTCGCGCGTCGACGCGGAACCGCCGCGCGCGTTCGAGAGGAGGCGCACGCGTCCCTCGACCTCGACGCGCGCGAGCCCGCGGGACGGGAGCAGGAGCACGGCCGCCCCCTCCTCGCCCGCCGCCAGCGGCCCGACGGAGAGCGCGCCGCCGGTCACCCCCGCCCCGGCCGCGATCTCGATCCCGCCGTCGGCCGCGTCGCGGAACTCGTCCCCCTCCGCGCCGACCGACCTCCAGACGCGATCCGGCCGCCCGCCGTCGAAGTCGAAGGCCGCGACGGTCTCGGGCGCGGACCGAACGCCCGACGTCGGAGGAAACTCCAGCGTGGCGCGGTCCATCCGATCGAACAGGCGGATCCGGTGCGGCGGCGGGGCCGCCTCCCGGTCCGAGCACGCGGTGGCGACGAGGAGGAGCACGGCGGCGCGGAGCGGCTTCACGGGTCTTCTCCCGAGCGGGGCGGCGGGCGTGCGGCCCGACGCGCCGAGACGGCGGACGGAGTCGGGCGCGCGACGAGCCGCTCCCCCCGGGCGGGAGGAGCGGCTCCGTCGAAAGGTCGCGGAGAGGACGGCTCCCGTCAGGAGCCGAAGATCCGCTGCAGACCGTTGGTCATGGCGAGGTGGTGGAAGCCGCCCGCGCCGGAGTCCTGGAACATCATCTGGAAGTAGAGCGACACCCCGCAGAGATTCGGATCGGCGGGGAGCAGGCCCTGCAGGACGAACGTCCCGTCCGCCGCCACCGGCGCCGGCACGAACGCCACGAGCTTCGGGTCGACGAGCAGCCGGCCGTCGTCGAACTTCACGTCGAGCGGCTGCAGACCGACGAACAGGATCGGCATCGCGCCCGGGAGGGCCTCCTTCATGCGGATCCCGCTCACCTGACCGAGGACCGGCGGCGCGCTCGAGCCGAGGGTCGGCACGCCGAGCGTCCCCTTCTTCCCCTGGCCGTACGGGAGCGACTGCGCCGGGCTGCTGCAGAGGACCCACTGGTCCTTCTCCAGACCGTCGAGCTCGGGGATCGAGCCGGCCGCCGCGACGAGCGAGAGGTCGAGCTGGTCGCCCGCCTTCAGCTTCACCGACGGGATCGTGTACATCAGCGGACTGCTCGCGCAGGTGCACCCGAACTGACCCCAGTCGTTCTCGTACGACTGGCAGCTCAACGTGGCCACGGTCTGGCCGTTGCACTTGATCACCGCGCAGGTGTCGCTGATGCAGTTCTGACCGCAGATCGACGACGGCGCGGCGAGCCACGGTCCGCACCACGGCTCGAACACGAACGTCTGGCCGGTGTGGTTCATGACGATGTCGGTCCGCAGGTCCTGCGGCGGCATCGCGCCGTTGTACGCGACCTGATACTCCACCTCGACGTCGTACGTGTCGGCGGCGCCGGGGACCGGCTTCAGGACGACGTTGCGGAGCGCGCGGTCCCAGAAGATCGGGGCCTTGAACGGCTCGGCGAGGAGGTCGTCGTTCGGGAAGACCTCCGGCTTCGCGCCGGCGGACGGAGTCAGGACGACCTGGACGGTGTCGCTCGGCCCGTGCTCGCCCGGCGGGACCGGCACGGTGGTCGTGATCGGCGGGAACTTGCACCCGCAGCCGCCGCCGTCGGGGAGGCAGAGCAGGGTCAGGTCCTGACCGTTCACCGAGCCCGTGCCGCACGAACCGCCGCAGTTCGAATCGGAGCAGAAGCCGGCGCCGGAGTGGGCGAGGACGGGGACCTTCGTGGTGATGACCTGGTTGCCGACGCGGACCAGGACGTCCGTCGAGAGGTCGAGCTGCTTCTCGGTCGGCGCGCCGAGTTCGGCGGTCCAGATCACGCGGACCTCGAGCGCCTGGCCGTCGCTGGTGGGCGCGACGGCGAGCCCCTGGACGGCCCGGTTCCAGGGGACGAACGTGTCCTCTCCCCGGGCGAGCCCGGGGACGAGGGAACAGGCGGCGACGAGAGGAAGGGCGAAACGTCGGATCGAGAACATGATGATCTCCTTGTGGATTCGGTTGGAGATCGACGCACGGTCCCGGGCGGAGAGCCGACAGGGAAACCGTGACTTCGCGAGGCGCCTCCACCCGGCGTCGGCGCCGCGAGGCGCGAGGCGTCGGCCGCGGCCTCACGGGACATCACCCCTCGACGGCGGCCGTCTCCGACGTCGCGTGACCGAGCGCGGCCCGCACACCGGCGAGCGCGGCCTCCCCCTTGCCGAGCTGGTTGGCGAGGCGGCGGATCTGCCCGATCAGCAGGAGCCGGCGGTCCGCGTCCTCCGCCGACCACCCGCGGTCACGGGCGGCCTCGAGCACCCGGACCCGCTCCGCGTCGCGCGCCTCGTCGAGCGCGTCGCGGGCGGCGCGCGCCCGATCCTCGCGGAACTCGCGCGAGAGGAGCTCCTCGGTCGCCAGGGCCTCGTCCACCGCCGCCACGAACGCCGGATCGAACGGCGCCTCGCCGGGCTCGAGCGTCGTCTCCGTCTCGTCCCGGAGCGCCCGGACGTCGGCGGCCATGCGGAGCGCGGTCATGTGGCGTTCGTGGACCCGCAGGAGCTGGGAGAGGGCCTGCGAGACGTCGGCGGTCAGCGGACTGCGGGAGAGACGCGTCGCGAAGTCCCCGATCGTGACGAGCAGCCGGCGCGCCGCCGTCGACCGGTCCTCGATCGAGGAGAACGGGACCTTCGGGGTCCGGAGGAGATCGCGGGAGAGCTCGGCGATCATCGCGCCGGTCCGGCCCAGCTCGCGGCCGAGCGCGTCGATGGCGACCTCCGGCACCGGAAGGACCGTCGGGTCGATGTGGCGGGGACGCGCCAGGTCCTCCTCGCGACTCGTGAAGCGACGTTCGAGGCCGGCGACCAGCACGCCCGCCAGCGGCACCATGAGCACGACGCCCAGGCCGTTGAACGCGGTGTGGAAGAGCGCGAGCGTCGCGGCGGGATCGCGCGCCAGCTCGAGGGCGTCGCGGCCCGCCTCGATCGCGGCGAGGAGCGGGACCAGGAGCAGCAGCGCGGCGCCGGCGGTCACGAGGTTGAACAGGAGGTGGAGCACGGCGACGCGGCGGGCCAGCGCGGTGGCGCCGAGGGTCGCGAGCACGGCGGTGGACGTCGTACCGAGGTTCGCGCCGACCACGAACGCGGCGCCGAGCGTCGGCGAGAGGAGGCCCTGCGCGCTCGCCGTCAGCACCACCGCGAGCGCGGCGCTCGACGACTGCATCAGCGCGGTGAGCAACGCGCCGAGCCCCGCGCCGGCGAGCACGCCGAGCCCCCCCGCCGCCTCCAGCGCGCCGAGGTCCACCGCGCCGCCGATCCCGCCGAACGCGTCCTTCAGGTAGCCGAGGCCGAGGAACAGCGTCCCGAAGCCGGCGACCGCCTCGCCCGCGCCGCCGAGCCTCGTGCGCGGGCGCGCGAGCCGGAGCAGCATCCCCGCCCCGACGAACGGCAACGCCAGCGCCTCCACCTTGAACTGGAGCCCGACCAGCGCGACGATCCACCCCGTCGTCGTCGTCCCGAGGTTGCTGCCGAAGACGACCCAGGCCGCCTGCGGCAGCGTGAGGATGCCGGCGTTCGCGAACCCGATCACCGCGACGGTGATCGCGCTGGACGACTGCACGACGGCGGTGAGCGCCGTCCCCGCGAGGAACCCCCGCCCCCGCGTGCGGGTCCATCGTTCGAGCAGCCGGTGCAGCGCGCGGCCCGCCGCGATCCGCAGCCCGTCCGTCATCAACGACATGCCGAGCAGCAGGAGGCCGAGCCCTCCGACGGTCGTCGCCGCGGTGTCCCAGACCCCGTTCAACGCGGGCCTGCGTCAGGACGCCTCGGGCGGCCGGTTCTTCGCGCCGAGGCGGCTTCCCCACACGACGCCGAGCGCGAGACCGACCAGCAGCGTCACTCCGAGGAGCGCCGCGCGCGGCATCTCGACCGTGACGAACAGCAGGCGCGTGGCGACCGTCTCGGTGTTCTGGAGCACGACGACGACCAGGATCACCGCGGCCGCCACGACGCCCCACGCCTTGATCCGACCCATCGCGAACCTCCCCCCGGATTCTCGCGCCGGCGGCCGCCGGTTTCACCCGAATTTCGGCGCGCCCCCCCCCGCCGGTCCGCTCGCCTTCCTCCCGACGAACGCCCCCTCGGCGTCGTCGTACACGAACGACTTCGTCTTCCCGAACGCGGCCACGACGCCGCGCTCCTTCTCCTCGTCCGAGTAATGGCGCCGCTTCGCGACGTCGCTCGCCCACTCGCCCGCGGCCTGCCGCGCGACCGCGCCGACGGCGCCGTTGCCGAGGAGCGACGACAGCGATCCGAGGACCCCGCGCTTCAGCGACTGCCCCAGACGCTTCTGCGCGGTCTCCTTCGCGTTCGACACGATCGAGCCCTTGTTCGCCGCCCGCATGCCGACCCGGACCTCTTCGGTCTCCCCCGACCTCGGACAGCGGAACACGCATCGAAGCGTGTCCCCGTCGATCTCGACGGACTCGACGAGGGGTTCGATCGTCGAATAGGTGATCTCCTGGCTCATGGCGTGGCTCCCGGGATTGGACGTGGTCTCGCGACCGGACTTGGTTCGGGAACAGACGTTCGATTCGGCGCGGGGAGCCGCCGGGGAAATCGGGGCGCCGTCGATCGCGCCGCCCGGGGCCGCGACTCGCGCCCGGCGCCCGGCGCTATCATGGGGCGATGAGCAGCAAGGTGATCCTCCTGTCGTCCGACCGGCTCGGCGCCGGCGACGCCGAGCTCGGGCGGAGCCTCCTCGAGACGTTCTTCGTGCTCCTCGAGCAGCGGGACGAGAAGCCGGCGGCGATCTTCTGCGTGAACCGCGGCGTCTTCGCGCTGACGGACGAGTCGTTCGCCTCGATCCACCTCGGCAAGATCGCCGACGCGGGCGTCCCGGTCCTCGCGTGCAAGACCTGCGTCGACCACTACGGGCTCGAGGACCGCCTGACGACCGGCGAGATCAGCTCCATGTCCGCGTTCCTCGACCTGGCGGCGGAGCACGAGGTCCTCACCCTGGCGTGATCCGCTCCGGCGGGACGGGACGAGAGCCCGCGGACGAACGATCGGGAAGGAGCGAGCGATGCGACGATCGGCGGGGCGAGCGACGTGGATCCTGGTCGCGGGGCTCGGCGCGCTCACGCCCCCCTCGACGGCCGAATCGTCCGGAGGGCTCGAGAGCTGGCCCGTCCTCTCCCACCTCGACCTCGAGATCGATCTCAGCCGACCGCCCCGGTTCGTGGGGCGGGCGCGGGCGACGTTCGAACGGGTCGAGCTCCCGTCGATC
>JAUIEL010000947.1 GCA_030428825.1 bacterium | reverse complement strand
TTCTACAACCGCGACTCCGCGCTCACTCGGGTTCCGAAGGTCGCCCTCGGAGGAGCTCGGTCGCCACGCGGATCGCCAGGCGAGGCCACGGGCGCCGCGGTCCATGTCGACCCCGTCCCCGACGAACCGAGCCGGGTGCCGGTCGCGATGGTCGCGTTCGTGGTTCACGATCCGGCGGAGGGCGCCGGCGCTTCCTCCCCCCTGGCGACTCCGTTCTCGACCGAGGCCTCGTCCAGCTACTTCGCGCTCCGGTCGCCGCCGAAGCGCGCCACCGGTGACCACGGAGGATCCACGGGTCTCGGTGCCGGCGCCATCGCGGCGTAAGGGCCCGTGGCGTGGACGATCTCGCCCGCGACGATCGTCAGGTCGGATTCGATCCTCTTGATCGCCTCGTGCGGGACCCTGAAGTAATCGGCCGAGAGAACGGCGAGGTCGGCGAACTGACCCGGACGCAGCGTTCCCTTCTGTTCGTGCTCACCCGACAGCCAGGCGCTGCCGACCGTGAACAGCCGCAGCGCCTCGAGCCGCGTCAAGCGCTTCGACGTCGGGACGAGCTGGGTGCCGCCGACGGTCTTTCCCGAGACCATCCAGTAGAGCGAGATCCACGGGTTGTGACTCGAGACCCTCGTCGCGTCGGTTCCGGCCCCGAGGGGGACTCCGCTGTCGACGAGGCGCCGGAGCGGAGGGGCCTCGGCCGCGACGTCGGGTCCGTAGCGCTGGAGGAAGTACTCTCCGGCGAACGCCATCCGGTCCTGGACGGCGATTCCGCCTCCCAGGCGCTGAACGCGCTGGATCTGGTCCGGCCGGATCGTCTCGGCGTGGTCGATCGCCCAGCGAAGCCCGTCGAAAGGGAGGTCGCGGTCGACCTTCGCGAAGACATCCAGCAGCCGGTCGATGGACTCGCCGTACGTGGCGTGGATCCGAAACGGCCACCGGTTCTCGACGAGGTGGCGCGTGACCGCCTCCAGGTCGGATGCGGCGCCGTGGCCGATCTCCGGCCGAGGAGAGAGGAAGTTCTCGTAGTCCCCGGCCGACCAGACGAGGAACTCACCGCCGCCCTCGAGCACGTAGCCCCCTTCGTGGAGCACGTCGCGGTTCTCGCCCGCCTCGTGGTCGCTCGTCCAGCGGCGGAAGTCCTGGAGTTCCTCGCCCGGGTGCTGCGGGAACAGGAAGAACGAGATGCGCAGCGGCAGGCCCCCTTCCGCGGCCAGGCGCTCGGTCGCGACGTAATCGGTCGGAAACTCGTGACCGCCGCCCCCGGCGTCGACCGCGCTCGTCACGCCGAAGCGGCTCAGTTCGCGGTAGAACTGCAGGGTCGAGTTGACCTGCTGCTCCTCGGTGAGCTGCGGAAGCGCCGCGATCGTCTGATACAGGATCATCGGGTTCGGGTCGGCGATCAGCGCGGCGCCCCCGTCGACGAACTCATACCGACTGCCCTCGGGCGACGGCGTCTCCGGCGTCA
>JAUIEL010000335.1 GCA_030428825.1 bacterium | reverse complement strand
GACGACTTGAGTCTGACCCGGTCGGAGCACCCCTCGGTCCTCCGCGTCAGCGGCCTCTCCCCTGCTCTCGTCGCTCTCCCTTGCTCTCGTCGCTCCCCCGGCTCCCCCTCACCAGCTTCAGCTTGAACCTCGCGTCGTACCCGCTCGCGCAGTCGCCGCACGACGCCATGCGCAGCGGGCGTTGGCGGGGGTAGAGCGTCTCGCACGACGGGCAGCGATAGAGGTAGCGGGGCGGCGGGGGCTCCCTGTCCTTCGGGTCGAGGTGGAGGGCGGCGGTCTCGAGGTCGTCGTCGTCGTACGTCCACTGGGCGGCGCGGTCCCGGCGGCGGAGGGGATGGGGGAACGGGCGGAGGCGGCGGTAGAGGACGGTGTCGCCGGGCGCGGCGAGCGGGGGGACGGCGAGGCCGCGGTCGAGGGCGGCTCGGGCGAGGGCGCGGACGCGCGAGTCGTAGCGGGCGCCGTGGCGGAGGGGCGAGGACCAGCCGCCGAACGACGGGTCGACGTGGAGCAGCTCGTGGACGATGTCCTCGGCCTGCTCGCGCGGTTCGAGGAAGAGGAAGCGGGGGAGGACGAAGCTGATGACGTAGCGGATGTCGTGCCCGCCGAACGTCAGGCGCGGGAACTCCCAGCGACCGTCGGCGGAGATCCGTTCGCCGGTCTCGCGGAACCGCGTGAAGTGGCAGGCGGCTCGCTTGCCGTGCGGGCCGCGGCGGCCGCGCACGCCGACGACCAGGAGGCGGTCGGGGTCGACGTAGTCGCGAAACGGCGGCTCGGCGGCGAACTCGCGGACGGCGGACGACAGGAGATCGGTGACCGGGACGCGCATTTCAGGGGCCCGGATTGTAGTCTGCGCCCCGCGGCGGACGAACCGCCGATCGAGACGGCAGGAGAGGTCGATGGCGATTCGGTTCGGAGGGGCGCTCGGGCTCGTCCTCCTCGTGGCATCCACCGGGTGCGTGACGCAGAAGGGGGACTTCGACCTCTGGCCGCTCTACCGCAACGCGCGCGGCGACGACGGCTCCGGCGAGTTCGCCCTCCTCTGGCCGCTGTCGAACTTCGAGTGGAGCGAGGACGAGGAGACCTCGTGGACCGTGCCGTTCCACGTCCACTGGGAGAACGGCGACACGGACGAGGGGACGCTCGTCCCGATCATCCCGCTCTACGTCCACCAGCGGTCGCCGGGGTTCGAGGCGACCTCGCTCTTCCCGATCTTCGACCGCTCGACGATGGGGGCGAGGACGGACACGCGGCTGCTGGTCCTGCTCGCCGACTGGGCGCGGTACGAGGGGGAGGAGGGGCTGACGCAGGTCGGCGTCTTCCCGCTCTTCAAGTGGGCCGAGGTCGGGTCGGGAGAGCGGCTCGGGCTCCTGCACGCGCTCGAGATCTCGCCGTGGACGCCGCTGGTCGGCGTGGTCGGCATCGATCGGTCGGGGCAGTCGTACGCCGGGGGCGGGGACGGACCCGGGCTCGGCGTCGACGTCCTGTCGCTCGGGTGGCGGATCGTGAACCTCTTCCACTGGGACGACGTCGGCTCGCACGACGACACGAGGCTCCTCACGCTCTTCGCGAACGAGGACTGGTCGCTCTTCCAGCGGCGCGTCCCGCACGAGGGGGCGCCGGGCGCCGACACCGCGAAGACGATCCTCTTCCCGTTCTGGTGGGACGTCCAGCACGACGAGGAGACGCGGACGCGCGTCTTCTGGCCGCTCTACGGGACGAAGTCGCGCGGCGAGGAGACCCTCGCCCGGTACGTCCTCTTCCCGCTGCTCCGGACGCACGACGACCCGGCGGCCGAGGAGAGCGGCTGGGACGTCCTCTGGCCGCTGATCGGGGCGTCGGAGGAGAAGGGCGTGTCGCGGAGCTGGTTCCGCCCGCTCTACTCGTGGGTCGGGAACGACGACGGCTACGAGTGGTCGGTCCTCCTCTCGGCGTTCGGGTACGGGACGGCGGGGGAGAAGAGCCGCATGAAGCTGTTCTGGATCCCGATCGAGCTCTGATCGCGGCGCGCGGTCCGGCCCCCCCGGCGGCGATCGAACCTCTACGATCGTCGCTCGGACACCCCACGCCGGAGCGCGCCATGACCTCGTCCCTCTCGCGTCGATCGTTCCTCGGCGGACTCGCCGCCGCCTCCGCCGCGGCCGCGTCGAAGGAGGCGCGCGCCCGCGCGTTCGCGCCGATCGGAGCGGCGCCCCGGCGCCCGGTGGTGATCGCGAGCGCGAACGGCTGGTGGGACGAGCCGGAGCGCGGATCGGCGGTGGCGACGACGATGCGCGCGCTCCTCGATCCGGAGACGGCGGAGCGTCCGTACGGCCTGCTCGAGGCGATCGTCGAGGGGGTCGGCGTCACCGAGAGCGACGCGCGGGACCACTCGGTCGGGCTCGGCGGCCTCCCGAACGAGGACGGCGTGGTCCAGCTCGACGCGTCGTGCATGTTCGGGCCGAACCATCGGGCCGGCGCGGTCGGTGCGCTCGAGAACGTCCGGCACGCGGCGCGGGTCGCGATGAACGTCCTCCGGTACACCGACCACTCGTTCCTGGTCGGGAAGGGGGCGTACGAGTTCGCGCGCGCGTTCGGGATGCCGCACGAGGAGCTCCTGACCGAGGAGGCGCGGAAGATCTGGCTCTACTGGCGGCAGAGCCACTCGGCGAAGGACGACTGGTTCACGCCCCCCGACGCCGAGGTCGACCCCGACGTGCTCGACCGCTTCACGACCGGGACGATCCACCTCTCCGCGGTCGACGCCCGCGGGGACGTCGCGTCGGTGACGACCACCAGCGGCCTGTCGTTCAAGATCCCGGGCCGGGTCGGCGACTCGCCGATCGTCGGGGCGGGGATGTTCTGCGACAACGACATCGGCGGGGCCGGGGCGACGGGGCGGGGCGAGGAGGCGATCGCGAACTGCGGCGCGTTCTCGATCGTCGACGAGATGGGGCGGGACGTCGAACCGACCGAGGCGTGCCTGAACGTCCTGAAGCGGGTCGCGCGGCACGCCGAGCGGCGCGGGTTCTGGAAGGACGGCCGGCCCGACTTCCAGCTGAAGTTCTACGCGGTCCGGAAGGACGGCGCGTACGGCTCGGCGTGCATGCTCGAGGGCGGCGCGTTCGCGGTGATGACCGGCGAGGACGAGTCGCCGCGGCACGAGGAGTGCGCGTTCCTGTACGAGAAGCGATGAGCGCGCCGGTCCTCCAGCTCGAAGACGTCACCAAGGCGTACGTCGCCCCCGACGGCGCGGCGCGTCCGGTCCTCGACGTCCGGTCGTTCCGGCTCGAGGCGGGCGAGCAGGTCGCGATGTTCGGCGCCAGCGGCTCGGGGAAGACGACGTTCCTCCACGTCGTCGCCGGCCTCGTGACGCCCGACGCGGGGCGGGTCGTGGTCTGCGGCGGCGACCTGGCCGGGATGTCGGAGGCCGAGCGCGACCGTCACCGCGCCGCGCACGTCGGCTACGTCTTCCAGACGTTCGAGCTCCTCCCCGCGTTCTCGGCGCTCGAGAACGTCGTCCTCGGGATGGCGTTCGGGCCCGGCCCGGACGAGGCGCGCGCGCGACACCTCCTCGAGCGGCTCGGCCTGGGCGACCGGCTGGACGACCGGCCGCGCGCGCTGTCGATCGGGCAGCGCCAGCGGGTCGCGGTGGCGCGGGCGCTGGCGGCGCGACCGTCGCTCGTGCTCGCGGACGAGCCGACCGGCAACCTCGACCCGGAGCGCGCGGCGGAGGCCCTCGGGCTCCTGCGCGAGGTCTGCGACGAGGAGGGGGCGTCGTTGCTCCTCGTCAGCCACGACCGGGCGGCGATCGAGTCGTTCGACCGGAAGGTCGACCTCGGCGCGCTCGGGGCGGTCGACGCGGCGGCGGAGGGCGAGGCATGAGCGCGCTCTCGCCGTCGACGCTCGCGCTCCTCGTCCGCCGGAGCCTCGGCAGCCACGCGCTGTCGACGGCGGTCACCGTGGCGTCGGCGGCGCTCGCCTCCGGGCTCGTGATCGCGGTCTTCGCGCTGAGCGCCCAGAGCCGCCGCGCGTTCGCCGGCGGAGAGGAGGGGTTCGACGCCGTCCTCGGCGCGAAGGGGAGCGAGCTGCAGCTCGTGCTGAACGCGGTCTTCCACCTCGAGACGTCGCCCGGGAACGTGCCGTGGGCGCTGTACGAGCGGCTCGCGGAGTCGCCGGGCGTCGCGCGCGCGATCCCGTACGCGGTCGGCGACAGCTACCACGGGTTCCGCGTGGTCGGGACGACCGAGGAGCGGTTCGTCGACCTCGCGCTCGCCCCCGGCGGCCGCCCGTTCGACGTGCACCACCGGGAGGCCGTGATCGGCGCCACCGTCGCGCGGGAGACCGGCCTCGCGGTGGGGCGGACGTTCCAGCCGACGCACGGCCTGGAGGAGAGCGACGGCCACGAGCACGACGAGGAGTACGTCGTCGTCGGCGTCCTCGCCCCGAGCGGCGGCCCGGTCGACCGCGTCGTGTTCATCCCGATCGAGGGGGTCTTCCGGCTCGGCGGTCACGTGCTGCGCGGGGCGGGGGAGGAGTTCCACGCGCACCACGGCGAGGAGATCCCGGACGAGCACAAGGAGGTCTCCGCGGTCCTCGTCGACTTCGACGGCCCGCAGGCCGGGTTCGAGTGGAAGCGGCGCCTCGCCGACGAGGGACACGACGCGACCCTGGCGTTCCCGATCGGCCGCTCGATCGCCGAGCTGTTCGACAAGCTCGGGTTCGTGAACCGCGTCCTCGAGCTCGTCGCGTGGCTGGTGATGGTCGTCGCCGCGGCCTCGATCCTCGCCTCGATCACGAACACGATGAACGAACGGCGCCGCGAGTTCGCGATCCTCCGCGCGCTCGGCGCCCGCCGTTCGACCCTCCTCACGGCGATCCTCCTCGAGGCGACGGCGATCGCCGCGGCCGGCGCCGCGCTCGGACTCCTCGTCCACGTCGGACTGCACTTCGCGGTGGCGGGCCTCGTCGAGGCGCGGACCGGCGTCGTGCTCGAGCTCGCGCTCCACCCGGCGATGCTCTTCACCCCGGCCGCGATGGTGGCCCTCGGCGCCACGGCGGGCCTCGTGCCGGGCCTCCTCGCCTACCGGACGGAAGTCGGAGAGACGCTGGCGTGAGGGGCTCCAACACGCCGCGGCCCCGCCTCGCCCGCTCCGGGGGTCCGGAGCCCATGACTCCGGTCTCCTGCGCCGTGGGTCCGCGCGGTAGGTGCTGAAGTCGGTCGATCCCGGTGCGCGGTCGCAGACGTCGGCGGCATTCTCGCGCACCACGCGGCACGAGCATCCGTCCCTCCCTCCGCGTCCGCCGCGCTCTCCCCTGCTTCCGTCATCCCCCTCGGACTCGGAGTTCGACCTCCCCACCCCCCGGTGTCGCGGTCGTCCGCGGGATCGCGATCGGTCGGCCTCCGACGGTGATGTGGCCTTCGACGTGCACGGGGGCGCCGGCCGGGGCCCTCAGCTCGAAGCGGCCGTCGGCGGTGGTTCGGCCGAGGGAGAGGATCTCGCCGTCGTCGTCGAGGGTCCGGAGGCTGGCGTTCGCGACCGGGCGACCGTCGGCGTCGAGGACGCGTCCGCGGAGGAGCGCGAGGGGGCGGAGGTGAAGGGTGACCTCGGGGCGGCCCGTCCGGGCGGGCACCGGGGAGGAAGCGAAGTGGTCGGCGCTCGCTCCGGCGGGCGGGGCGGCGTGCACGGAGTACTCGCCGGGCGGGAGGTCCGCGAACGTCGCGCGGCCGTCTTCGTCGGCGGTCGCGCGATGGTCGTCGCCGACCCCCCGCGCGAACAGCTCGGCGCGCGCGGCGGGGCGGCCGTCCGGCGCGAGCACCCGGACGCGGATCACGCCGTCGAACGCGACCTCGCGCGCCACCAGGACGATCCCCTCCCGGGGCGCGACGACGCCGGCGAGGCGGGCGCGGTACGGGGTGGCGACGATCGAACGGCGGGTCACCCCGGGACGGACGTCGTGGCGTGTCGCGCGGCCGCCGTCGACGGCGAGGTCGAGTTCCTTCCCCGGCGGCACCTCGATCTCGAAGCGGCCGTCCGCCTCGGTCGTCCCCTCCGCTTCGAACCCGACGCCGCGCGCGTGGACGAGCAGGCCCTCGAGCGGGTCGCCGTTCGAGTCGATCACCTCGCCCGCGATTCGCGAGCGTTCGTGCATCGTGATCCGCACGCGGCCGGCCGTCGTCGACGTCCGGACGGGGCGGACGGCGAGGTACCGTCGGTCGCCCCAGACCCGCACGTGCACGTCGCGGGCCGGGAGGTCCTCGAACGTCGCGGTCCCGTCCTCGCCGGTCGTGCCGTCGAGCCGGCGCCTCGGGGCGGCGCCGTCGAGGAGCACCTGGAGCCCGGAGATCGGGGATCCGCGCTCGTCGACGAGCTCCACGATCAGGCGGAGCCCGACCGGCTGACGCAGGACGACGTCGAGGCGGTCCTCGTCCGGCGTGAGCACGACGGTCGACGACACCGGCGGCGCGCCGTCCTCCTGAAGGGTCAGTTCGTACGTCCCCGGCGCGAGGTCGGCGAAACGGAACCGCCCGAGGTCGTCGGTGCGCGTCCGCTCGGTGCGGCCGTAGAGGAAGTCGAGCGTGGGACGGTCGGGACGGAGGCGGCCCCGGTCGTCGTTCTCCCCCGCGAGGAGGACGACCGCGTCGGCGCGCGGGCCCCCGTCCGGCCCGACCGCGTGCCCCTCGAGGCGCCGCGCGGGCGGGAGCACGAGGTCGCCGAGGTCGATCAACCCCGGCGCGCCCGGGTGAGGGTCGAAGTCGAGGAGCATCCGACCGAGCCCCGCCGCCTCGACGACGAGCGTGTGCGGCAGCTCGCGCCGGAGCCCCGACAGGAGGAACCGGCCGTCGTCGCCGCTCTCGCCGGAGACGGTGTCGATCCTCAGGCCGTCGCGCCGCTCGCTCGCGACCGCCGCGACCGGCGCGCCCGCGACCGGTGCGCCCGCGCGGTCGACGAGTCGTCCGCGCACCCGATCGCCGGGGTCGAGCGCGAAGTCGAGCGGGCCGGACGCCGGGATCGGCTTTCCCTGTCTCCCGTAGCCGTCCGCGGTCGCGTGGAGGTCGTGGACGCCGGTCGGCAGGTACCCGGATCGGGCGTAGCGGCCGTCGACTCCGGTCGTCACCGCCCGGCTCAGGACCCAGCCCTCGCCGACCCTCGCGCCCGCGATCGGCTCGC
The DNA here is from genome assembly GCA_030428825.1 of bacterium. Lineage (GTDB taxonomy): Bacteria > Planctomycetota > B15-G4 > B15-G4 > JADJEK01 > JAUIEL01. The sequence continues at coordinate 327 of JAUIEL010000335.1, read as the reverse complement.
CGGTCGTCGCGTCGGTCACCGTCCCCTCGATCGTCCGTCCGGCCGCGAGCTTCACCTCGTGCCTGGTGACCTCCCCCGCGACGAGCGCGGCCTCGCCCCAGCCGGGGTTCCCGAGGATCTCGGGCAGGATCTCGATCCGGACCGTCCCCTCGCGCATCCCCTCGAACGCGCACCGCCCGGCGGCGTCGGTCACGCCGTCCCGCCGGTCGTACGACGTCTCGTGCGCGCGCCGCCAGGTCGCGACCGCGACGTCCGGGACCGGTCGCCCCGCCTCGTCGAGGCAGACGACCTCGAGCGTCGCCGCGGGCGTCATTCGGACGGTCACCC
>JAUIEL010000334.1 GCA_030428825.1 bacterium | reverse complement strand
CCTGGACCTCGAAGCTGACGTCGGTGCGGGCCGGCAGCGCGGTCACCGCGCCCTCCAGCTTCGACTCGTCGAACGTGAGCCAGGACGGGACCGTGTGTCCCTTCCGGACCTCCAACGCGCCCTTGGCGAGCTTCTGGGTCTTGTCCTTCCCGATCAGGCTGATCCGGTCGCCGACCCGGACGAGCCGGGAGCTGGCGGAGCACCGGGTGCCGTTCACCCGGACGTGCCCGTGGGCCACCATCTGGCGGGCCCCCTTGCGGGACGCGGCGAGGCCGAGCTGGAAGACCACGCTGTCGAGCCGGCGCTCGAGCAGGGTCAGCAGGTTCGCGCCCGTGTTGCCGCTCATGCGGTTGGCGATGTCGTAGTAGCGGCGGAACTGCCCCTCGAGCACGCCGTAGTACCGCTTGCACTTCTGCTTCTCGCGCAGGCCGATGCCGTACTCGGACGGCTTGCCGCGCGTCCACGAGTGCTGGCCCGGCTGGTAGTTCCGCCGGGTGATCGCGCACTTCGCGGTCTCGCAGCGCACGCCCTTGAGGTAGAGCTTCACGCCCTCTCGGCGGCAGAGCTTGCAGACGCTTTGCTTGGTCCAGGACATCTTCCGGTGCTCCGATCAGACCCGACGGCGCTTGCGCGGCCGGCAGCCGTTGTGCGGGATGGGCGTGCGATCCTCGATCGCCTTGACGGTGAGCCCGGCCTGGCTCAGCGCGCGGATCGCCGACTCGCGACCGGCGCCCGGGCCCTTGATGCGGACCTCGACCTCGCGGACGCCCATCTTCACGGCCTGGTCGCCGACCTTCTCGGCGGCCCGCTGGGCGGCGAACGGCGTGCTCTTGCGCGAGCCCTTGTAGCCGACGCCCCCGGCCGACGCCCAGGCGATCGCCTCGCCGTTCGTGTCGGTCACCGTGACGATGGTGTTGTTGAACGTGGCCTTGATGTGGACGACCGCCTTCGCGCCGACCTTACGGGCCTTCTTTTTCTTACCACTGGCCATGGGTGCTGCTCACTTGCTCCGCGCTGCGGGCTCGGCGGTCACTTCTTGACGCTCTTCTTCCCGGCGACGGTCTTCTTGGGACCTTTCCTCGTCCGGGCGTTGGTGCTCGTCCGCTGACCGCGGACCGGCAGGCCGCGGCGATGACGGAGGCCGCGATAGCACGCGATCTCCTTCAGCCGCTGGATGTTCGACTGGATCTGACGGCGCAGGTTTCCCTCGTGGACGACCCCCTTGTCGAGGAACGCCGCGATGTGGGAGAGCTGGTCGTCCGTCAGGTCCTTCGCGCGGACGCTCGGATCGATCCCCAGCTCCTCGCAGATCTTGCGCGAGGTGTGGGGACCGACGCCGTAGATGTACGTCAGCGCGATGACGGTTCGCTTCTCGTTCGGGATGTCGACACCGGCGATACGGGGCATCGCTCAGCCTCCCTGCCGCTGCTTGTGGCGGCCGTTGGTGCAGATCACCCGGACGACGCCACGACGCCGCACGATCTTGCAGTTCTCGCAGATCCGCCTCACCGAGGCTCGAACCTTCATCACTTCACCTCCGTACCGACGGCGCACCGCGGTACCCGATCGAGCCGCGGGGTCATCGACGCCGCCCGCGGGTCCAGCCCGCCGAGCTTCCGCTGCTCATGAAGCCCTCGTAGTTGCGCATGAGGACGTGACTGTTGACCTTGTCGACGAGGTCGAGCGCGACCCCGACGACGATCAGTATCGATGTTCCGCCGAGGAACGTGGCCAGGGTCGGCGGGATGTTGTGGAACCGCGTCGACACGAGGCTCGGCAGGAGCGAGATCAGGCAGAGGAACGTCGCCCCCACCAGGGTGATCCGCACCATGATCCGCTCGAGCTCGTCGGCCGTCCGCTTCCCCGGGCGCAGCCCCGGCACGAAGCCGCCGTACTCCTTCAGGTTGTTGGCGATCTCGTTCGGCTGGAACATGAGCGCCGTCCAGAAGTACGAGAAGAAGAAGATCAGCGCGCAGTAGCCGATCATCCACCAGAAGCTGCCCCAGCGGAACGTCTGCTCCATCCAGCCGAAGCCCGGCACCTTCGCCAGCGCCATCGGCGCGATCCAGAGCGCCGACGCGAAGATGATCGGCATGACGTTCGCCTGGTTCACCTTCAGCGGCAGGTACGACTTCTGCTGTCCGTAGACGCGCCGTCCCTTCACGTGCTTGGCGTGCGTGATCGGGATGCGGCGCTGCCCCTTGGTGACGAAGACGATGCCGATCACGATCGCGAAGTAGAGCGCCGCGAGGGTGACCATCGTCTGCCACTGCTCCTCCGGCTCGAGCGCGGAGGTGAGGACCTGGTACTGCCCCGGGAGGCCGGCGATGATCCCGCCCATGATGATGAGCGAGATGCCGTTCCCGACGCCGTGCTCGGTGATCTTCTCACCGATCCACATGATGAACAGGGTCCCGGCCGTGAACGCGATCACCAGGCCGACCTGGTACATGAACAGCTTGCTGCCGCTCGACATGATCGTCTGCGAGATGATCCCGCCCTGGCGCGCGGCCGGCATGATCATCCCCTGGATCACGAAGATCGACTGCACGATGCAGATCGGCACCGTCGCCCAGCGCGTGTACTGGTTGATCTTCTTCACCCCGGCCTGGCCCTCCTTCTGGAGCGCCTCGAGCGCGGGGACGACCTTCACCAACAGCGAGAAGATGATCGACGACGAGATGTACGGCATCACGCCGAGGGCGAACAGCACGGTCTGACCGATCGCGCCGCCCGACAGCGTGTTCATGATGCCGAACATGAAGTGCTGCCCCTCGGTCGCCTGCTTGATGGCCGAGAAGTCGACACCCGGGATCGGCACGTGGAACCCGATGCGGTAGACGACGAGCAACGAGATCGTCATCCACAGCTTCTGACGAAGCTCCGGGATCCGGAAGATGTTGAGGATCGCCGCGTTCACTTCGCCACGATCTCCACGGTGCCGCCGGCCGCCTCGACCTTCTTGCGGGCCGACTCGGAGATCGCCGCGACCTTGAGCGTCAGCGCGACGTCGATGTCGCCGGAGCCGAGGACCTTCAGGCGGTCCGGCCCGCTCTTCATCAGGCCGCGCGCGCGCAGCCCCTCCAGCGACACCTCGTCGCCGGCCTGGCAGAACTTGGCGAGCGTCTGGACGTTGATGACCGAGTAGTCGACCTTGAACCGCGCGTTCGTGAAGCCGCGCTTCGGCATCCGGCGGAAGAGCGGCATCGTGCCGCCCTCGTGGGCGAGCTTGCCGTGGAACGACTCACGCGCGCCGTGGCCCTTCTGGCCCCGGGTGGAGGTCTTTCCGCGGCCGGAGCCGATGCCCCGTCCGACGCGCTTGCGGGAGGGGCGCTTCGGCCCCGCGTCGAGGACGTCGTGGATCTTCATGCGAGGCTCACTCCGCGCAGGCTCTCGACCGACTCACGCGAGCGGAGCTGCATGAGGCCGTCGAGGGTCGCCTTGACCAGGTTGACCGGGTTGTTCGAGCCGAGCGACTTGGTGAGGACGTCGGTGATCCCGGCGTACTCGAGGACCGCGCGGGCGGAAGCGCCGGCGATGATGCCGGTACCCGGCGCGGCCGGGATGAGCTTCACGCGCGCGGCGCCGAAGCGGCCGACGACCGGGTGCGGGATCGTGGTCCCGACGAGCGGGACGCGACGGAGATCCTTCCGCGCCGCCTTGACGGCCTTCTGGACCGCCGACGGGACCTCCTTCGCCTTGCCGAAGCCGACCCCGACCACACCGGAGCGGTTGCCGATCACCACGAGCGCCGAGAAGGAGAACCGCCGGCCGCCCTTGACGACCTTGGCGCAGCGGTTGACCTTGACGACGGTCTCCTCGAAGTAGATCGGACCTTCGGGCTTTTCGTGCGTTTCCGTGCTCATCGTCGATTCCGATCCGTCAGAACTTGATGCCGCCCTCGCGGGCGGCGTCGGCCAGCGCCTTCACGCGACCGTGGTACCGGTACCACCCGCGGTCGAAGACGGCGGCCTCGACCCCCTTCTCCTTCAGCCGCTCGGCGATCCGTGCGCCGACCAGCTTCGCGGCCTCGGACTTCGGCTTCCCGGCGCACTCGCCGCGGAGGTCCTTCTCGAGCTGCGAGGCCGCCGCGATCGTGCGTCCGGAGAAGTCGTCGATCGCCTGCACATAGATGTACTGGCTGGAGCGGTGGACGCTCAGCCGGGGACGCTCGGCCGTGCCGCGGGTCCCGCGGCGGACGGAGCGCGACTTCCGGAGCCGCTTCTTGTTCTTCAGCTTCTGCAGGTCGGCCATCTCGGCGAATCCTCTCGATGTCTCTTCAGGTCCGGCGGTCGGGCGATCAGCCCGCGCCGACCGTCTTGCCGGCCTTCCGCTTGACGACCTCGTCCGCGTACCGCACGCCCTTCCCCTTGTACGGCTCGGGCGGACGCGCCCGGCGGAGGGTGGCGGCGGTCTGGCCGACCTTCTGCTTGTCCGCGCCCTTGACCACGATCGCCATCGGGTCGGGGAGCTCGACGACGACGCCTTCCGGCACGTCGACCTTGATGGTGTTCGCGTAGCCGACGTTCAGCTCGACCGTCTTCCCGGCGAGCTTGGCGCCGAAGCCGACGCCGACGATCTGCAGGCGGCGCTCGTACCCCTTCGTCAGCCCCTCGACCATGTTGTTGGCCAGGGACCGGTAGAGGCCGTGGAGAGCGCGGCTCCGCCGGTCGTCCCCCTCGCGGGTGAACGTGACGGCGCCGTCGTCGATCGCGACGTCGATCGCCGGATCGATCCACTGGGTCAGCTTCGCGTTCCCCTTCGACAGGGTCAGGTCGCGTCCGTCCATGGACGCGGTGACACCGTCGACGAGGGGAACCGGCTGCTTTCCGATGCGCGACACGGGAGTCTCCGGGTGATCAGTAGACGGAGCAGAGGAACTCGCCGCCGACGCGCTCCTTGCGCGCCTCGCGGTCGGACATCACGCCCTTCGGCGTGGACAGGATCGCCGCCCCGAGGCCGTTCAGGACCTTCGGGATGTCGGACGTGCCGTGGTAGCGGCGCCGCCCCGGCTTCGACTCGCGGGTCAGCCGCGTGATCGCCGGCTTCCCGTCGGGGTCGTACCGGAGGGTGATCGAGATCCTCCCCTGCCGGCCGTCCGCCTCGACGGCGTACTCCTGGATGTACCCCTCGCGCTTCAGGACGTCGGCGAGCGCCGCCTTCAGCTTCGAGGCGGGCACGGCGACGGTCTTCTTCCGCACCGCGATCGCGTTGCGGATGCGCGTCAGCATGTCGGCGACGGGATCGGTCATCGTCATCGTTCGTGCTCCTACCAGGACGCCTTGCGCACGCCGGGGATCTCCCCCTTGAGCGCGAGGTTCCGGAAGCAGATGCGGCAGATGCCGAACTTGCGGTAGACCGCGTGCGAGCGTCCGCAGAGCGCGCAGCGGGTGTGGCCGCGCACCTTGAACTTGGGCTTCTGCTTCGCCCGGTACATCCAGCTGGTCTTGCCCATCGGTATCCGTCTCGTCAGCGCTCGCGGAACGGCATGCCGAGGCTCTGCAGCAGCGCCTCGGCCTTGGCGTCCTCGCCGGTGTTCGTGCACATCGTGATGTCCATGCCCTGCATGGCCTGGACCTGATCGACGTGGATCTCGGGGAAGACCGTCTGCTCGGACAGCCCCATCGAGTAGTTGCCACGCCCGTCGAACGACTTCCGCTTCAGTCCGCGGAAGTCCTTGATCCGGGGGACCGCGACCGCGATCAGGCGGTCGAGGAACTCGTACATCCGCCGGCCCCGCAGCGTGACCATGCAGCCGATCGGCATCCCCTCGCGGAGCTTGAACCCCGACACGGAGACCTTCGCCCGCGTGACCTTCGCCTTCTGGCCGGTGATCGTCGCGAGGTCGGCGGCGGCCGCGTCGAGCGCGGTCTTGCTCTCCTTCGCGCGTCCGACGCCCATGTTGACCACGATCTTGGTCAGCCGGGGCGCCTCGAGATCGTTCTTGATCCCGAACTGCTCCTTCAGCTTGGGGCGCACCTCCTGTCGGTAGCGCTCCAACAGACGCGGCGTCGGCGCCGGCTCGGCGGCGGCCTTCGGGGCGTCCTTCTTGTCCTTGCCCTTTGCCATGGCCGAGCTCCGGTTACGCGTCCAGGTCCGTGCCGGTGCGGGTGCTCACCCGGTGCCGGCGGCCGTCGTCCGTGACGAGGCAGCGCGTGCGGGTGCCGCGGCCGGCCTTCTCGTCGAAGAGGGCGACGTTCGAGATGTGGATCGGGTTCTCGCGCTCGATGCGTCCGCCCTGCGGGTTCTGCTGGGACTTCTTCACGTGCTTGAACCGCATGTTCACGCCTTCGATGATCACGCGCTGCTTCGCCGGGAGGACGGAGAGGACCTCGCCGACCTTCCCCTTCTCGTTCCCGGCGATCACCTGCACGCGGTCACCCTTGCGGATGCCGAGCTTCTTGTGCTTGTGCTCGGCGGCGCGCTTGATCTTGATCAGCTTCTTACCCTTGGCCGGCATCGCTCACACCACCTCCGACGCGAGGGAGATGATCTTCATGAACTTCCGCGCGCGCAGCTCGCGCGCGACGGCGCCGAAGATCCGGGTCCCGATCGGGTTGTTGTCCTTGTCGAGCAGGACGATCGCGTTCCGGTCGAACCGGACGTACGAGCCGTCGTCCCGACGGATCGCCTTGCGCGTCCGGACGATCACGCCCCGGACGACCTGGCCCGACTTCATGTCGCTCGAGGGGAGCGCCTTGCGCACCGAGCCGACGACGATGTCGCCGACGCCCGCGTAACGCCGCTTGCTGCCGCCGAGCACCTTGAAGCACTTGACGATCTTGGCGCCGCTGTTGTCGGCGACGTCCAGCATGCTCTCCGCCTGGATCACGACGCGCCTCCCTGCTCGGCCATCGCCGCGATCGTCGCCGGCCCGGCCTTCAGCACGCGCACGAACGACCAGCGCTTCTGCTTCGAGATCGGGCGGCTGAAGACGAGCTCGACCACGTCGCCCTCGCGGGCGGTGTTCCCCTCGTCGTGCGCCGCGACCTTCCGGCTCCGCTTGACGTACTTCTTGTACAGCTCGTGCTTCACCGTCCGGTCGATCCGCACGGTGATCGTCTTGTCCTGCTTGTCGGACACGACCGTCCCCTGCAGCGAGACGCGGCGGGGGCCGACGGTCCAGGGCTTCTTGGTCTCGCTCATGACTCCGCTCCGGCGGCCTGCTTGGCCGCGGCGATCTCCTGCTCTCGCAGGAGGGTCCTGATGCGCGCGATGCTCTTCCGGATGTGCGAGATCCGCGCCGGGTTCGCGAGCTTCTCGGTGGTCGACTGGAACCTCATGTCGAAGAGCTCCTTCTTCATGTTGGCGAGGTCGAGCTCGAGCTCTTTCGCCTCCTTCTGTCGAAGCTCCTTCATCTGCGACGAGGACATCAGCGGTGCCTCCGGAGGACCATCCGGCAACGGACGGGCATCTTGTGGCTGGCGCGGTTCAGCGCGAGCTGGCACTCGGCGACCGGCATGCCGCCGATCTCGTACATCACGGT
>JAUIEL010000333.1 GCA_030428825.1 bacterium | reverse complement strand
GTACGGCGCGCCGCCGCACGCCGGGATCGCGCTCGGTCTCGAGCGGACGCTCGCGCTCCTCCTCGGAAAGTCGAACATCCGCGACCTGGTCGCCTTCCCGAAGACCGCCTCCGCGAGCTGTCTCATGACCGGCGCCCCCGCCGACGTGCCGCCCGAGACCCTCGAGGAGCTCGGCCTCCGCCTCGCTCCGGCGAAGGAGAAACCGCAGTCGACCGAGGGGAACGGGTAGGCTCGGCCGTCCGTTCTCCGATCCCCGATCGCCCGTCCCCCGCCTCCTCCGGCTGAATCATGTCCTCCATCACCCTCACCCTCCCCGACGGCTCCACCCGCGAGGTCCCCTCCGGGACGACCGGCCTCGAGTTCGCCGAGGCGATCGGCAAGAAGCTCGCGAAGGCGGCGGTCGGTGTCGTGGTCGACGGCGAGCTGAAGGACGTGCGCGCGGCGCTGACGCGGGACGCGTCGATCCGCATCGTGACCGAGAAGGACGAGGACGGGCTCGAGGTCCTGCGGCACAGCATGGCGCACTGCATGGCGCAGGCGCTCGAGCGCCTCTTCCCGGAGGTCAGCCTCGCCATCGGGCCGACCGTCGAGGACGGCTTCTACTACGACGTCCTCGTCGACCGGCCGATCACCGACGCCGACCTCCGCGCGCTCGAGAAGGAGATGGCGAAGGTCGTCAAGGAGAACCTCGAGATCGAGCGGTACGTCCTCCCGCGGGACGAGGCGCTGAAGTGGGCGGAGGAGCACGGGCAGCAGTTCAAGGTCGAGCTGATCCGCGACCTCCCGCCGGACGAGGAGATCTCGTTCTACCGCCAGGGAGACTTCACCGACCTCTGCTCCGGTCCCCACATGCAGCGGACCGGCCGGCTCGGCCGCGGCTTCAAGCTGATGAAGGTCGCCGGCTCGTACTGGCGCGGCGACGAGAGCCGGGAGCAGCTGCAGCGGATCTACGGCACCGCGTGGTTCTCGCCCGAGGACCTCGCCGCGCACCTCGAGCGGCTCGAGGAGGCGAAGAAGCGGGACCACCGGAAGCTCGGGCGCGAGCTCGACCTCTTCTCGTTCCACGAGGAGGCGCCGGCGATGCCGTTCTTCCACCCGCGAGGCGCGTTCGTCTACAACCGCCTGGTCGACTACGCGCGGGAGCTGTTCGAGGAGTGGGGGTACGACGAGGTCGTGACCCCGCAGATCCTCGACGTCGACCTCTGGCACCGCTCGGGTCACTACGCGAACTACCGCGACGCGATGTACTTCGGGACCTTCGACGAGAACGTCGAGGGAGAGCCGAACTTCGCCGAGCCGTCGGTGGCGGTCAAGCCGATGAACTGCCCGACGCACTGCCTGATCTACGGCACCGGCAAGAAGTCGTATCGCGACCTGCCGATCCGGTACGCCGACTTCGGGCGGCTGCACCGGTACGAGCGCTCCGGGGTCACCGCGGGGCTCCTCCGCGTCCGGAGCTTCGCGCAGGACGACTCGCACATCTTCTGCCGCCCCGACCAGATCGGCGCCGAGGTGACGAGCGTCACCCGGATGATCCTCGACTGCTACCGCACGTTCGGGTTCGAGGACGTCAGGATCTACCTCTCGACCCGGCCGGAGAAGTCGATCGGGTCGCCGGAGCTCTGGGAGCGCGCCGAGGCGGCGCTCGAGGGGGCGCTCCGGGAGATGGGCGTGGAGTTCGAGGTCCAGCCGGGGGAGGGGGCGTTCTACGGGCCGAAGATCGACTTCTCGGTCCGGGACGCGCTGAAGCGGGAGTGGCAGCTCGGAACGTGCCAGCTCGACTTCAACCTCCCCGAGCGGTTCGACCTGAAGTTCACGACCCAGGACGACACCCAGGAGCGGCCGGTGATGGTCCACCGGGCGATGCTCGGCTCGCTGGAGCGGTTCCTCGGCGTGCTGATCGAGCACACCGCCGGCGACCTGCCGCTCTGGCTCGCGCCGGAGCAGTGCCGGGTCTTCTCGATCACCGACGCCCAGGAGGACCGGGTCCGGGAGGTCGTGGCGCACCTCCGGACGGCCGGGCTCCGCGCCGAGGCGGACGTCCGGAACGAGAAGATGGGGCTGAAGGTGCGGGAGGCGACTCTTGCCAAGGTCCGCTACCAACTTATAATCGGCGACCGCGAACTCGAGCGCGGGACGGTGGCGGTGCGCCATCGCACCGACGGTGACCTCGGTGAAATGGACCTGGAGTCTCTCCAGGCCCTTTTGCTTCAACAGGTTCGAGATCGCGTGTAGATGAGGTGGTCGGGGTTCCGGTCGTGTCGGCCGGCGCTTTCCCCGCCACGGGATTTCATCAGGAACGGAGGAACCGGTTACGGCTCAGCTCCATCAGTATCGGGTCAACTACCAGATTCGCATTCCCGAGATCCGTCTCATCGATGAGACGGGCGAGCAGGTCGGCGTGGTGGCGACGGAGATGGCTCTCCGACGTGCCGAGGACGCCGGGCTCGACCTCGTGGAAGTGGCTCCCGAAGCTCGACCTCCCGTGTGCAAGATCATGGACTACGGGAAGTTCAAGTATCAGCAGAAGAAGCGGGAGCACGAGCAGCGGAAGAAGTCCCACGCCACTCAGCTCAAGGAAGTGCGGATCCGTCCGAAGATCGACAAGCACGACCTCGACTTCAAGCTGAACCGGGCGCGGGAGTTCTTGGAGGCCGGCCACAAGGTGCAGTTCAACATGCTGTTCCGAGGCCGGGAGATGGCGCACCAGGATCTGGGGCGCGCCGTCATGGCGAAGGTCGTCGAAGCCCTCGAGGAAGTCTCGAAGGTCGAACGGCCGGCCCGGATGGAAGGTCGCCGGATGACCCTCCTCTTGACACACAGGTGATCCGCCGCGGAGCGGACGAGGATTCGAGATGGCGAACAAGGTGAAGCCGAAGACGAAGAAGGCGCTCGCGAAGCGCTTCAAGCTCACCAAGAGCGGCAAGGTGAAGCGTCGGAAGGCCGGCCTCGGGCACCTCTGCTCGCACAAGTCGGGCAAGCGGAAGCGCCATCTGCGCAAGCCGGGGTTCGTCCAGGGCAAGACCGCGAAGACCTACGAGATCCTCCTCGCGCCGGGGCGCTGACGCGCCCGGGCCGAGCGAGATCGAATCACGGAGACTGAATCATGGTGCGAGCCAAGAACGGCCCCGCCAAGCTCGCCCGCCACAAGCGGGTGATGAAGGCCGCCAAGGGGTACCGCGGCGCGCGGAGCAAGCAGTACCGGACCGCGAAGACCCAGCTGCTGCGCTCGGGTTGGTACGCGTACCGCGACCGGCGCCAGCGGAAGCGCGACATGCGCCGCCTCTGGATCATCCGGATCAACGCGGCCGCCCGCGCGCGCGGGATGCGCTACGGCGAGCTGGTCCACGGCCTGAGCAAGGCCGGGATCGCGCTCGACCGGAAGCAGCTCTCGGAGATGGCGATCCACGACGCCGCCGGCTTCGACGGGGTGTGCGAGCAGGCGAAGGCCGCGCTCTCGTCCTGACGTGACCGACGATCTGAACCGCGAGTTGGAGCGGGCCGTCGAGCAAGCGCGGTCCGCTCTTTCTTCCGTCTCGACCCTCGACGAGCTCGAGGCGCTGGAGACCCGTGTCCTCGGCCGGAAGGGGGAGCTGACGGGGATGCTGCGCCGGATCGGGACGCTCCCGCCGGAGCAGCGCGGGCCGTTCGGTCAGGCGGCGAACCGGGAGAAGAGCGCGCTCGCCGAGGCGGTCGAGGCGCGCCGCGAGGAGCTCCGGAACGCGAGCCTCGCCGGCGTGCGCGACTTCGACCCGACGACGCCCGGGATCCGCCCCGCCCGTGGCCATCAGCACCCGGTGCTGGCGATCCGGCGGGAGATCGAGGAGATCTTCCTCTCGATGGGGTTCCTCGTGCTCGACGGTCCGGAGGTCGAGACCGAGCACTACAACTTCGAGGCGCTGAACATCCCGGGGCATCACCCGGCGCGCGACATGCAGGACACGTTCTGGCTCGAGACCGCGCCGGACGTGAGCTTCGTCATGCGGACGCACACCTCGCCGATGCAGGTGCGCGCGATGGAGCGGTTCGGCGTGCCGATCCGGGCGGTCGTCCCGGGGCGCGTCTACCGCAACGAGACGTGCGACGCGACGCACGAGGCGACGTTCCACCAGGTCGAGGGGCTGGTCGTCGACCGCGGGATCTCGGTGGCGCACCTGAAGGGGGTGATGGGGGCGTTCCTCGGCCGGCTGTTCGGCCGCGAGGTGACGGTGAGGCTCCGGCCGCACTACTTCCCGTTCGTCGAGCCGGGCTTCGAGCTCGACTTCCAGTGCGTCCACTGCGAGGGGGCCGGCTGCTCGGTCTGCAAGCGGTCCGGCTGGATCGAGATGCTCGGCTGCGGGATGGTCCACCCGCGCGTCCTCGAGGCCGGCGGAGCGGACCCCGAGGAGTTCACCGGCTTCGCGTTCGGCGTCGGCATCGACCGCCTGGCGATGATGCGGCACGTCATCGAGGACATCCGCCACTTCCACGCCGGCGACCTCCGCTTCTTCGAGCAGTTCTGACCGCCCGCGCGCCGTCCGCCCCGTCCGCCCCCCGAAGGGACCCGACCGATGTGGATCTCCCTCTCCTGGCTCGGTGACTTCGTCGACCTCGGATCGAGGACGCCGGAGGAGATCGCCGACGACCTCACCATGAAGACCGCGCTGATCGAGGCGGTCGAGCGGCGGGGGGCGTTCGGCGAGGAGGTCGTCGTCGGGAAGGTCCTCGAGCGGAACCGGCACCCGAACGCGGACCGGCTGAACCTCTGCGTCGTCGACGTCGGCGAGGGAGAGCCGCTGCAGATCGTCTGCGGCGCGCCGAACGTCGACGCCGGGCAGACGGTCGCGGTCGCGAAGGTCGGCGCGGTCCTCCCGGGTGACTTCAAGATCAAGAAGTCGAAGATCCGCGGCGTCGCCTCGCACGGGATGATCTGCTCCGAGTCGGAGCTCCGCCTCGGAGAGGACCACGACGGGATCATGGTGCTCGAGGACGGCCTGGAGGTCGGCGCGCCGTTCGAGCGCGTGCGCGGCGTCGCGGACGTCGTGCTCGAGATCGACAACAAGTCCGTGACCCACCGTCCCGACCTCTGGGGGCACGAGGGGTTCGCGCGCGCGCTCGCCACGATCTACGGACTCGACTTCGCGGCGGCGCCGGTCGACGCGTCGCTCCGGGCGGGGGGCGGGCCGATCGACGTCCGGATCGAGGCGTCGGAGCTCTGCGGCCGGTACCACGCGCTCTTCGCCACCGGGGCGTTCGGCGGGCGGGCGCCGGGGTGGCTGAGGCGGCGGCTGTCGCACTGCGGCCTGCGGCCGATCTCCCTCGCGGTCGACCTGTCGAACTACGTGATGCTCGAGATCGGGCAGCCGACGCACCCGTTCGACGCCCGGACGCTCCGCGGCGGCGTGATCCGGATCCGGCGCGCGGGCGAGGGGGAGAGGATCGTCACCCTCGACGGCGAGGAGCGAAGCCTCCCGCCCGACGCCTGCGTGATCGCCGACGGCGAGCGGGCGGTCGCGGTGGCCGGCATCGTGGGGGGGGCGGAGAGCGGCATCGAGGCGGACACGACCGACCTCGTCCTCGAGTCGGCGTGGTTCGAGCCGATCGCGGTCCGGCGGACGTCGACGGCGCTCGGCCTCCGGACGGACGCCCTGGCGCGGTTCGAGAAGCACCTCGACCCGGACCTGAGCGAGCGCGCGGTGCGCCGGTTCGCGGCCCTCCTGCGCGAGGTCGCTCCGGACGCGACGGTGGCGCCGGAGTTCGTCGCGGCGGGCGAGACGCGCCAGGCGCCGCGAAACGTCGTCCTCCGGCCGGCGCGATGCCGCGCCAAGCTCGGCGTCGACCTCGACGCCGGCGACATGACCCGGATCCTCACCGCGCTCGGCTTCTCGGTCGCCGAGGCGGGGGACGAGCTCGCGGTCGAGGTGCCGCCGTTCCGCGCGACGCGGGACGTCGACGACGAGGACGACCTGATCGAGGAGGTCGGGAGGATTCACGGGTACGCCGCAATCGAGCCGTCGCTCCCAGAGGTCGCGTGCGGTCCCGTCGAGCTCGAGCCGGTCACGACGGCGTGGCGCGCGGCGGGGCGGGCGCTCCGCGAGCGGCTCGGGTTCGCCGAGGTGCTGTCGTACCCGTTCGTCGACGACGACGTGCTGGCGCGCGCGGGGCTCGCCGACGACGGGCCGGCGATGGAGCTGCGGAACCCGCTGCAGGCGACGGCGCGAAGGCTCCGCCGATCGCTGGTGCCGTACCTGCTCGAGTTCGTCGATCGGAACGTCAAGTCGGTCGAGGACGTGCGGCTGTTCGAGTGCGGTCGTGTCTTCCGGCCGAGCGAGGACGCGGCGTCGCTGCCGGTCGAGCCGCTCCACCTCGGCGCGGCGTGGGGCGAGCGGACGACGCGGCCCGACGGTTCGGGCGGGGTCCTCCGGCGGCTGCGTGGCGCGCTCGAGGAGGTGTTCGACGCGGTCGGGCGGACGTTCGAGGCGCGCGCGGTCGACGAGTCGTCCCGCGCGGCGTGGATGCACCCGACGCGATCGGCGACGGTGTCGGCGGGCGGCGAGGAGGTCGGCCGGTTCGGGCAGGTGCACCCGCGGATCGCGGACCGGTTCGGGTGGCGAGGGGAGGTGGCGCTGCTCGAGCTCGACCTGAGCGCGATCGTCGCGACCCCGGCGCACGTGCGGCCGTACGCGCCGCTCGCGCGTCACCCGGCGGCGACGGTCGACGTGTCGTTCGTGGCGCCGTACGACGTCTCGTACCGGACGGTGGTGGAGGGGTTGACCTCCGCGTCGAAGCGCCTCGAGCGGGTCGAGCTGGTCGACGAGTACGCGGGCGAGGGGCTCGAGGCGGGGGCGCGGAGCCTGACGCTCGGGCTGCGGTTCCGCGTCGCCGACCGGACGCTCACCGACGAAGAGGTGACGAAGGAGCTCGGGCGCGTGCGGGCTCGGATCGAGGAGCTCGGCGGGCGGGTGCGGGGCTGACGAGACTCGCGCGGGTTCGGTTGCCGCCCCTCGCCGCGAGGGCTACAGTTCGGTCGAGACACGCCTCTGCTGTGTTCGTGACGGACGTCAACAAGGCGAACCTAAGTATCCGAAGACGGGAGCCGACATCGGTTCGGTGGATCACCCTGCGGTCCGAGGGCCGATCGTGAGCAAGCCGACCTGAGGCGCCCACCTGACTCTCGGGTTTCGCTTCGACTCCTCCGCACGGCACGAGTGGAGGTCTCATTCGCTGGAGGGCTCGGGATCCGTTCCGAGCCCTCCGCCACGTCTCGGGCCGGCGCTCTCGCTTTGAAACGTGCGCGCGATGCGGCATGCTGGACCCGCCGATCCGGCCGGCCGTCGCGGGAGTCCGAGATGCGAGATCTGTTCGTTCTGATGCTGTTGGTGGGGGGCGTCTACCTGGGGCTCCGCCAGGTCGGGTGCGTGGGAGCGGCGGACGAGCCGCCGGCGGCCGCGGCCGAGGAGGGTGCGCTCGAGGCGCCGGCCGAGGCGGTCGACGCGGAGTGCGGACGTGAGATCGCCGCGCGGGACGGGG
>JAUIEL010000332.1 GCA_030428825.1 bacterium | reverse complement strand
CGACAGGACGACGAACCCGCGGACGTCGAACGGGAGCGGACCGTTCGACGCCGCGAACCGGAGGAGCTGCAGCGCCACGGCGAGCCCCGGACCGACCGCGAGCCACGGCAGCGCCGCCGCGAGCGCGTCCCGCCGGTGGCGCGGGGCGCGGCTCGACGCGAGCGCGTCCGCCCCTCGCTCGGCGAGCGCGTCGATCGTCTCGGGACCGGTTCGGCTCACGGCCCCTCCTCCGGCCCCGCCGGGTCGACGCGGACCGCCTGCAGGACCCGGTTCGTCCGGACGTCGTGGACGAACGCGATCACCGTCGCCTGCTCGGGGTCGACGTCGAGCGACATCCGCGCCGTCGTCCCCCTCCCCTCCGCCACGAGCCGGTCGAGCGTCGCCCCGTTCGCCGCCGTCACCTCGGCGAGGGAGACGTCGAACGGGAGCGTCATCCGCCCGTCGACCGGCCGGAACGGCCGCCCGCCGTTCGCGTCGAGCAGCGACGCCCGCGCGACCATGCGGTGGATCGGGACCTCGTTCTTCCCGGGGAAGAGGACCGCGCGTTCGGCGAGGACCACGTGGACGACCCGTCCCCAGCGCCCCTCCCCCTCGACGACCAGCTCGCCGGTCACGCGATCGCCGTCGCGGCGCGCCGTCAGCGCCAGCGACAGCGGAGCCGGACGCCGCAACGCCTCGACCACGAGCCCGCGCGTGAACTCGTACAGCTCCTCCCGCTGCTCCTTCCGCGCGCGCGCCGGCGCGGTCGCCTCGCCGTCGACGCGGAACTCCGGCCGCGACACGCCGAGCTGGGCCGCGCGGGCGAACGCGAGGTCGTTCACCAGCGGCTCGAGCTCCGGGGCGGGGAGGTGGTACGAGAGGAGGACCGCGTGCTCGGGCGGGAAGTGCGACTCGAGCCCCTCGAACGCCAGCTCGCCGGCGAGCGTCCCCCGGGCGTGCGCGTTCGTGAACAGCTCGACCAGCGCGACCCGGTTCGTCCGATCGTCGCCGGGGCGGTACTTCGACGCGGTGCCGAAGCTCAGCACCTTGCCGGCGATCCGCCGCTCGATCGTCTCGACCGACATCCGCTCGTCCCCGCCGAGCCGCGCCTGCACCCGCTCGAGCCCCTCGAGCGCGGCCGGCCCGCTCTCCGGCACGATGACCGCCTGGACGTACCGCGAGAACGCGCGACGGTCGCGGCCCTGTCGCTCGTAGACGCGCCCGAGATCGAGGTTCACCATGCCGTCCTCCGGCAGCCCGAACGCCGCCGAGAGGAGGTGCTTCCACGCCCGCCGCTCGTCTCCGTCCTCGAGCAGGACGTGCCCGAGCCGCGCGTGGATGCGGTGCACCGCGTTCGGATCGCGGTCGTCGCGTCCGGACTCGACCCCGATCTCGCCGAGCGGCACCACCGCCTCGCGCGCGCCCGCCTCGGCCAGCTCCTGCATCAGATCGTCGGCCGCCGTCGCGCGGAGGTCCTCGGGGTACGCCTCGACGACCCACCGGAGGGTCCGGCCAAGCTCCTCCTCCGCCGCCCCCTCGTCGAGCTGCAGATCGAGCAGGAGCCGCGCCGCGTCGATCGCGAGCCGCGACCCCGGATGCTCCTCGAGGTAGAGCTGGAGCGGTTCGACCTCCTCCTCGGCGCGGGCCCGGAAGAACGCGAGGTCCGCCTCCGGGAACGACGGCGGGGCGGTCTCGGTCAGGAGCGCGCGCCGGTGGACCCGATCGATCTCGACGCGGAAGTGGCGCAGCAGGTTCAGGCCGATCGTCCCCGCGACGCCGTCGGGGTGGACCCGCGGGACCGTCTCGGGACGGAACGCCACGTACCGCGCCAGGTCGACGCCGGCGACCTCGAGCGGACCGACGTCACCCGCCGGCCGGTCGAACCGCGCGCAGAACGCCGGATCGAGGATGGTGTCGAAGGTCGACGTCGTCAACGCCATCGCGGCCGGATCGCCCGCCGCGTCCCGGACCGGGACCCAGGCGAGGCCGTCGACCAGCGTCAGCGGGACGACCGTCGCGTCGTCGGGCGGCGCGGCCGCGGGCTCGGACGCGTCTCCGGGCGGCGCGAGCGTCATGCGCTCGTTCGCGAGATCGAGGATCACGCGGTGGTCGCGCAGGAGGTCGGCGCCGAGCGAGCCGACGACCGCGTCCTCGCCGAGCTCCTTCGAGTGGTACTTCGTGAATCGCTCGTACTCCTCCTCCGGCCCGTGCTCGCGGCGCTCGACGACCAGCTCGCGTCCGGGGAGGTGGATCGTGATCGGGCGGGTCGTGCCGTCGTCGCTCTCGGCGCGCAACGGGCCGGCGGCGCGGTTGTGCAGCCGCAGGCCGCACGCGGTGTCGAGTTCGACGAACAGGTGGGCCGGGATGCGCCGGGCCGACGTCGACAGGTCGCAGAAGACGACGAGCTTCTCGGCGACGATCCGGACCGGGAACGTCGTCGACCCGTCGTCCGCCTCGGTCCCGCTCGCCGTCCCGCCCAGGACGAACGCGAGCGCCGCGGCGGCGCGGACGTGAAGGCCGAGTCCGCGTCGACGCGTCACTCGATCTCGTCCTCCGGCGGAGCGGCGACGCCGAGGACCTCGCCGAACGCCCAGGTCGAGGCCCGCAGCTCGACCGCGATCGCCCGCCGCTCCGGCACGCGCACGGCGACCGGATGGAATCCCTCGCCGCAGCTTCCGCCGAAGATCGCGTGCTCGATCTCCTCCCCGGTGCCGTCCTCCTTCACCACGAACTCGGGCGACCCGCCGAACGGACGGAAGTCGACGTACTCCTCGCCGGCGGCGCCGAAGTACCGGACGTCCTCCGGGTGGAACTCGACCCGATCGCCGGCGCGGCGGTACCGGAACTCGGCCCGGACCGGACTCCCCCACTCGACTCGGGTCAGCTCGTCGGCCGCGACCGAGAACGTCCTCGACCGCCCGGGGCGCACGCGCACGCGGTCGGCGCCCCGGCCGAGCGTCGCGCTCTCGAGCACGTAGACGCCGACCGGCACGCGGAGCCCCGCGGCCTCGCGCGCCACCTCGAACGACCACCTCCCGTTCGTGCTCCGGACGACCCCCGACAGGAGCCGCGCCATCGAGTCGAGCCCGGACGTCAGGTCGAGCCGGCCGGCCTTCCCCAGATACGGCGTCACCTCCATCGCCGCCCCGTCGCGGTCGACGCGCAGGCGGTGCAGGACGCCGCCGATCGAGACGACGTCCGACAGGAACGACGCGACGTCGCCGCTCCCGACGATCATCGCGTCCTCGCCGACGTCGGAGAACCGCCCGTTCCCGTTCTGGTCGAGGATCGAGATCCGGGTCGACCCGATCTTCCCGGTCACCGCCCCGGAGGCGGCCCACTCCCACCCGGCGCCGACGTCCCGGAGGCGGATCGCGTACCGGAGCGGGTTCCCGTCGGGCGACGTCCCGGTCAGCCGGGTGAACGCCGTCCGCACGCCCGCCTTCTCCTCGCCGGCGATCCGCGTCTCCACGGTCCCGTCGCCGTCGGCGTCGAGCCGCAGCGCGGTCCCTTCGAGCCGCGCCGCGAAGCGATCGCCACCGGCGTGCGGCACGGGGATCCCGTCCCCGACCGGGAGGAAGCGCTCGGCCGGGAGGGTCAGCTCGAACCGGCGGTACGACCGCGGCTTCAGCTCGATCCGCTCCTGCGCCGGCGCCTCGCCGACGCCGGCGAGCACGAACAGGGCGAGCAGGACCGTGGGTCGGGAGCGCATCCCGTCCTCCTTCCGCGTGAGGAGTCGTCGTCGCAGCACCTTCCTATCGTATCGGCTCGCGGCGGTGACGCCCGGTCCGCTCGACGGAAGAGCGCCGGCGCGTCACGAAGGACGGCGCCGGCGCTCGAATCGGACGTCGCGGACTCCCGGACCTTGCGCCGGGATTCGTGCCGGTCGCCGTCAGGTCCCGAACCTCAGCTCGAGCCCGGCGCTCGACGCGGCGCCGAGCGGGACGCCCGAATCGGCGTGGAGGAGCTGCATGTAGAGCGAGACCCCGCAGAGCGTCGGGTCGTTCGGGATCGGGCCGGCGAGCACGGTCCCGCCCGCGGGGAGCGAGACTCCCACGGTGATGAGCGGCGTCACGAGGAGGTCGCCGCCCCAGAACCCCGGGACCGACGCCGGCTGGAGGCCGAGGAAGAGGAGACCGCTCGCGGCGCCCGCGGCCCCGTTCCCGAGGTTGATCGCGATCGCCTGACCGATCACCGGGTTGTTCTGCGCGGTCAGCGCCGGCACGCCGCCGGCGCCGGCGACCCCCTGGCCGTAGTTCGCCCAGCCGGCGGGGCACGGCCCGGTCGGGAGTTCGAGCGACACGTCGAGGATCGTGTCGAGGCCGGCGTTCTGCACCAAAGTCTCGACGTTCGTCCCGTCGAGGTTCGCGCGCCGGATCACGTCGGCGATCCGATCCGCCCAGTAGATCTTCCCGCCCGCGACGTCGAGCGCGAGCCCGTCGGCCCAGTTCTGACCGGTGACGAGCGTCTGCTGCCCGGTCCCGTCGAAGTTCACGACCCCGATCGAGCTCGTCGTCGCCCAGAAGAGCCGCTGGTTCGCCGGGTCGATCTCGATCGACCAGCCGGCGATCGCGGCGACCGTCGCCACCCCCGTCCCGTCGAGGTTCGAGCGCTGGATCTGGCCGGCGTTGACGTCGATCCAGTAGAGCTGGCCGCCGCTCCGGTCGACCCGGACGTCGATCGGCCCGTTCAGGCCGGAGACGACGACCGTCTTCCCGGTCCCGTCGAGGTTCGCCCGCTCGATCGACCCGCTGATCGTCGACGTCCAGTAGACGTGCCCGCCCGTGCGATCGACGGCGAGGCCGCGGGGGAGCGTCAGTCCGGTCACGACGTCCTCGACGTTCGTCCCGTCGAGGTTCGCGCGCTGCACCTTGCCGCTGTCGGTCCAGTAGACCTTCCCGTCCATCGGCTCGACCTCGATGTCCTGCGGACCGCCGAGACCGGTGACGACCTGCGTCAGGTTCGAGCCGTCGAGGTTCGCCCGGTAGACCGGGTCGCTGCCGTTCCCGTTCCCGGCGAAGAACATGGACTGCGCGCCGGCGGGCGCGGTCAGGGCGAAGGCGAGGAGGGGGGCGAGGGCGAGGCGGTGGATCATGGAGGGCGTGACTCCCGGTTGCGGTGCGGCCGAACCGGCGCATGGTACCAGCCGCCGACCGGGGAAAACCGCGCGCGGCCCCGACGCCCGGCCGCGGGTCCGGAGGATCGCCTCAGCGGGCGTACGGCGGCACCGGGCGGCCGCTCTCCTCGTACCGTCGCCGAAACTCCGCCTTCGTGATCGGACGCCACGCGTGGACGCACTCCGGCGCCGACGCGGAGTGGTCCCGCACGACCGAGCCCTTGGCGTACATCCCGCCCTCGGCCGAACCGCACCGGTCGCAGGCGAACCACTCCCACCCGATCAGCGCCGAGCTCCGCGGCGGGAGGCCCGGCTGCTCGCGCGCGCAGCCGCCCCCGATCGCCGCGAGCGTCGCCGCGACCAGGACGACCGGAAGGACGAACCGGTTCACGTCGCCGCCCCCGGCTTGAAGATCGCGGCCCACGCGGCGAGCCCGCCGAGGACGACCGAGAGGACCCACCAGAGCGTCGCCTTCCCGGGAGCCCGCTTCGCGACGGTCAGCGCGAGCGCCAGCGCGACCCAGACGCCGGCCTTCACGCCGATCCAGAGCGGCCAGGGCCAGTGGATGCCGAGTCGCGCGAGCATGCCGAACCCGCCCAGCAGCAGGAGGAACAGCCCGAGCCCGTGTCCGCCGGCGATCAACCCTCGACCGCCGCCCCCGGCGCCGCGCAGCGCCATGCCGAGCGACAGGAAGAGGAGCAGCAGCCCCGCGACGTGGATCAGCTTGTAGGTCTCGTACGACATCGACTCCCTCGTTCGCCTCTCGTCGGCTCGGTCACGGCTCGTCGGTCGGACGGAGCGGGAGGCGAGCGTCGTCACCGTACCCGGTCAGCTCGACGTATCCCTCCCCGATCCGGCTCCGGTCCCGCACGACCTCCACCGCGCCCTCCCAGTAATGGAGGCGCCGGAGGAGCGCGCTCACGTTCTCCTGCTCCTCGACGAGCGGCCGGACCTCCACGTCGAGATCCGCCGACGGGACCTCGATCCGCCAGCGCGACGGGTAGGTCGCTCCGGTCGCGGGGCTGGTCCAGGTCGACGTCGGCTCGATCGTCCACGCCTCGGGCCCGATCCGATCGACCCTCCCGTCCGCGCCGACGAGCGTGCCGCGGGCGTGATCGAGCGACCCGTCGGCGCGCCGCAGCACGTAGAGCATCAAGTCCCGCCCGTCGTCGAGGCGGAGCGCGAACCAGTCCCAGCCGACCTGGACCTCGCCGAGCTGGCTCGACGACCACTCGCGGTCCATCCAGCTCTCCCCCGTGACCTCGAACGTCCGGCCGTCGAACGTCATCGTCCCGTCCGTCGCGAGTCGGGTGAAGCTGTAGTAGAGGCTCGCCGCCGAGCCGTCGGCGCTCTTCGCGCTGTACCCGTTCGGCCCCTGGAAGACGTGCGGCCGGCGCGGCGTCAGCGTCAGCTCGAACGACGCTCCCTCCGCGTCGTCCCGCGCCCGGACGACGAAGCCGTCGTCACCCCGGCGGACCTCCCAGCGGTCGTCGGTCCCCGCCGGCGCGCGCGCCCAGGCGACGACCGCCTCGTCCCCGCCCTCGTAAGGGGGGAACCCGCCGAGGAGCGGGCTGGCCCGGCGGAACAGCTCGAGGAACCGGTGCTCCCCGCCCGCGACGTCGGTGATCGAGGCGTGCCCCATCACCGCGTGCCCGGCGTCGAACCCTCCCTCCGGCGCGCCCGCCCCGGGGACGAGTCCGACCCGGAAGAGCGTGAATTGGAACCCGTACCGGCGCGACGGCGCGGCGACGTCCCGGACGATCCCGGTGACGTACCACCACTCGATCGAGGTCTCCTCGTGCGCGTGGTGGTCGCGAGGGAACGACCACTCGTGGTCCGGCGTCGCCGGCGCCCACTCCTCGGCGGCGAGGAGCGCGCCGGCGGAGGAGGAGACCGCCGAGAGGACGATCGACAGGACGAGGCCGGCGCGCGCCCGCGCGGTGCGTTCAGTCTTCACGGCAGAGCTCCGTCGCCGGGGTCTCGCCCGCCTTCCACGCCGGCCGCAGGCTCGCGACGAGCACGACCGCCGCGATCGTCGCCACCTGCAGCGCGAGCGTCTCGGCCGGGAACGTCCCGCGGATGGTCCATCCGAACCACGCCCGATTGATCGACTGCGTCAGGACGAAGAAGAGCCCCGCGCCCCCGAGCCCGCCGAGCAGGACCCCGAGCAGCGCGATCCCCGCCCCCTTCGCGAGGAAGAGGCGGAAGACCTGTCCCCGCGTCGCCCCGATCGACCGGTAGAGCGCGATCTCCAGCCGTCGCTCCCGCGCCATCACGAGCAGCGTCAGCGCCACCGCGCACGCGGCCACGGTCAGGCTCATCGCCTGGAGGAGTCGCGTCACCACGAACGTCTCGTCGAAGATCCGGTCGACCTCCCGCCGGAGCCGCGCGTTGCTCGTGAACGTCAGCGGCACGC
>JAUIEL010000331.1 GCA_030428825.1 bacterium | reverse complement strand
CGGCCGCGAGGGCGCTCTCCATCGCCGCCGCGCGCGCGGCGGGGTCGCCGTCCCGCAGCGGCGCCCGACCGGACGCCGCGAGCCGGGTCGGCGTCGCGGGCTCGAGCCGCCCCTCCGCGGGGACCAACGTCGCGCCGAGCTCGACCTCGGCCGCCTCGTCGGTCTCCTCGAACGCGAGGACGACCCCCTCCAGGCGGAGGTCCGGCGCTCGCCCGCGCGCGCCGGACGCGTCGACCGCGGAGAACGCGCCGGTCGCCCGCAGCGCCGCCGCCACCGCCGCCGTCGCCGCGGCGGGCGGCCGTCGCGACCACCGACGTCGCTCGTCGCGCACGAGCTCGCGCGCCGACGTCCGGGCGAGGACCTCGTAGCCGTCGCGCTCTCCCGCCGCGGTGAACGGCTCGACCCGGATCGACCAGCCGAGCGGCGCGGACTCCGCGGGCGCGGGCTCCGGACGGAGGTCCCACGTCCGGACCTCGAGCGGCGGACCGGCGCAGGCGGCGAGGAGGAGGACGACGATCCAGGCGGCTCTCACGGGCGGCTCCCTTCGCGGCTCGGAGCGTCCTCCCGGCCGAAGATCAGCGCGTTCGGATCGCGCCGGACGGTCTCCATCGCCCGCTCGATCGCCTCCGACGCGTCCCGCAGCTCGGCGACCATCGCGCCGAACGAGCTCCGGTTCGCGTCGACGACGTCGCGGAGTTCGGCGACGAGCCGGCGGACGTCGGCGAGCGTCACCCGCGCCGCGTCGAGCGTCTCGACCGTCGGCGCCCGGGTCTCCGCGAGCGAGGTCGTCACCTCGTCCGCGACCCGGTCGGCGTCCCGGACCACCCCGGCCGCGCTCCTCGACACCTCGTCGACGAGCCGCCCCAGGTGGCGGTCGAACGTCCCCTCGACCCGGTCGAGCGTCCCTCCCGACGCGAGCAGGCGGTGCTCGGCGGCGGCGAGCGTCCGGTCGGTCCGCTCGAGGAGCTGGATCAGCCGCGGCGTCCCCTCGGCCGCGAGCGTGTCGAGAGAGCCGAGCAGCCCGCCGAGGCGCGCCTCCGTCCGTTCGAGGACGCGGTCGACGCGGTGCACGAGCCGCCCGACCTGCCCGAGCAGCCCCTGGACGTCGTCGATCACCGCCGGCCCCTCGTCGAGGAGCGTGTCGAGCACCCCGGCCTCGGCGAGCAGCGCGCCCCCCGCCCACCGCTCGTCGGCGAGCGCCTGGTCGGCGGCGGCGGCCCGGTCGATCTGCTTCAGGTCGATCGACTTCGAACCGGTGATCCCGTCGAACGTCAGGACCGCCCGCACCCCGGCGTCGAGGTGGCGCACCTCGCCCGGATCGATGCGGATCGTCGCCACCGCGTACCCCTCGTCGGCGAGGCGGATCTCCCCGACCTTCCCGATCGGCACCCCCTTGAAGCGCACCTTGTTGCCGACGGCGAGACCGGCGACCGACGAGCTCGGCGGGAAGTGGATGTCGAACGGGACCGGCTCGGCCCGCCCGAGCCCCTGGATGAACGCGACCGCGCCGACCATCAGCGCGACCGCCCCCACCAGGAACAGCCCGGCCCAGACCTTCTCCTTCTTGGTCGCCAAATCGTCACCCCCCGTCGTCGACGAAGAACTTCTGCCAGACCGCCGCGTGATCGGCGCGGGACCGGGGCTCGCGCGCGACGAAGCTCCGGATCCGCGGGTCGTCCACGGCCTTGATCTCGTCCGGCGTCCCCTCGGCCACGAGCTTGCCGTTGTAGAGGACTCCGATGCGGTCGGCGATCCGGAACGCCGAGTCGAGGTCGTGCGTCACGACCACCGCCGTCATGCCGACGTACCGCTTCAACGTGAGGACCAGCTCGTCGAACTCCGACGCGGTGACCGGGTCGAGCCCCGAGGTCGGCTCGTCGAAGAAGTACACCGCCGGATCGAGCGCCATCGCGCGGGCGAGGCCGGCGCGCTTCTTCATCCCCCCGGAGAGCTCGCTCGGCATGTTCCGGTGCGTCCCCTCGAGGCCGACCATCGAGAGCTTCATCTTCACGATGGCGTGGATCGTCGACTCGTCGAGGTCGGTCCGCTCGCGGAGCGGGAGCCCGACGTTGTCGCCGACCGACATCGAGTTCAGGAGCGCCCCGAACTGGAACAGCATCCCGATCCGCGGCCGGAAGCGGTCGAGCTCGTCCTCGTCCATCGCGACCAGGTCCTCGCCGAGGATTCGGACGTGACCGCCGGTCGGCCGCAGCAGCCCGACGAGGCACCGGAGGAGGGTCGTCTTGCCGCACCCCGACGGCCCCATGAGGACGTACGTCTCGCCGGCGCGGACGCGGAACGAGATGCCGCGCAGCACCTCGCGCGCCCCGAACTGCATCCGGACGTCGTCGACCTCGATCGGGTGCTCGGCCGCGTCGCTCACACGTCCCCCACGAAGAAGAGCATCGTGAACACGAGGTCGGCGACGATCACCAGCGCGATCGAGACGACGACCGACTTGGTCGTCTTCAGGCCGACGTCCTGGGAGCCGCCGCGGACCTGCATCCCGTTCGCGGCGCCGGTCAGCCCGATCAGGAGCCCGAAGACCGCCGCCTTGACGAGGCCGGTGAAGACGTCGGAGAGGTGGAGCGCCTCCTGCGTCTGCCGCCAGTACTCGGAGAGCGGCACGCCGAGCACGACGACGCCGGTCACGAACCCGCCCGCGATGCCGACGAGGTCGGCGACGATCACCAGGCACGGCAGCGCGAGGAGGAGGCCGAGGATCTTCGGCACGACGAGGAACGACACCGGGTTCATCCCCATCACCCGGAGCGCGTCGAGCTCCTCGGTCACGGCCATGGTTCCGATCTCGGCCGTGATCGCCGAGCCGCTGCGGCCGGCGATCAGGATCGCGGTCAGGATCGGCCCGATCTCGCGCGTGATCGAGACGCCGACCATGTTCGCCGAATAGATGAAGAGCGACTCGCCGCCGAACTTCTCGAGCTGCGCCGCGGACTGGAACCCGAGGATCAGCCCCATCAGGACCGACACGAGGGCCACGATCGGCAGGGCGTCGATCCCGGTCACCACGACCTCGGAGACCGCGCGGTCGGTCCGGACCCGGTGCCCCCGGAACGGCCCGATCGTCGTGAAGTAGACGAACTGCAGGAAGAGGCTGCCGAACTGGCGGACCTGGTCGGAGACGCGCTCGACCACGTCCGTCGCGGTGTCGACGATGAAGTCGGAGACCGCCGGCCGGAGGATCGTCGTCATCTCTCCCCGGAACATCTCCGGGGGCGGCATCGCCTGGAGGTACGAGCGGAGCTCGGAGCGCGCGTTCCGGAGGCGGACGCGCCCGTCGCCGTGCTTCAGCCGGCGGAGGAGGAACTCGGCCCCCGCGGAGTCGAAGCGCCCGACGCGGGAGACGTCGAGGAGGATCTCGCGCGCCGGGCCGGCGGCGGCGGCGTCGACCGCCTCGGCGAACGGGTCGAGCCGGTCCCACAGGAGGTCCCCCTCCGCCGCGACGATGGTCCGATCGCCGCGGGCGAGCGTCTCCACGCGCAGCGCCGCCTCTGTCGGAGGGTGGTCCAGGGGTGCCCCCTTGCCTTGAGCCGATCCCACGGGCGCGGTAGCCTACCGGTTCGTGTCGCCGGGTCGAATCCTCGGACCGATCGGCGCCCGGACGACCGGTTCGGGGCCGAGCGAGGGAGATTCGGGCCGCCGGTTGCTATGCCCAGGACGAGCGGTCGTCACGACCGCTCTCGCGCCGACGAGACGCGATCGTCCGAGTGACCCGGTCGTAACCCGGTCACCCGATCGAAACCTCGCCCTTCCGGAGTCTCCGACTTGAGCCCCATCCCGCGAACCGCCCTGTTCGCCGCCTCCCTCCTCGTCGCTCCCCTCGCCGCCGCCACGGAGACCGCCTCGATCGAGGAGGTCTGGTCCGCGTGGGGCCGGCAGGAATGGGACTCCGCCCGCGCGCTCGCCGAGGAGCTCGTCGCCGAGCGCCCGGACGACGCCCACGCCCGCGCCATCCTCGGATACGTGCTCGACGCGTTCGGGGAGGTCGACGCCGCGGCCCCGCACCTCGCCGCCGCCGCCGAGTCGGACGAGGTCGACGCGCTCCGCCTCGTCGCGCTGGTCCACGGCACGAGGTACTCGAACCTGGTCTTCTCCGACCGGAGCTACGACGCGCCGGTCGAGCTCGACGCCGCGACCGCCGCGTACCGGCGCTGGGCGGCCCTCGAGCCGGCGTCCGCCTACCCGCTGCAGGGCCTCGCGTGGCTCCGCAGCTCGGGCGGGAAGCCGAAGGAGGCGGTCGGACTCCTGACCGTCGCCGTCGCGACCGACCCGCTCGCCGACGAGCCGCACGGCGACCTCTGGCGCTACCTGAACACCGAGATCTCGTACGACGAGCTGGCGTCGTTCTACGAGGGGCTGGCGCTCGTCGCCTCGAGCGACGAGGCCCGCGGCCGCTGCCTCCAGTACCAGGGACAGCTCTACCGGTTCCAGGGGGACAAGGGGCGCGCCGACGCCGCGGCCGCCGAGACCGCGACCGACCGCATCAGCCGGCTGACCGACGCGATCTCGTCGTACCGGCGCGCCGAACCGCTCTTCGACCTCGCGACCGCCGCCGACCCGGCGCTCGCCGAGACCTCCCTGACACACGAGTTCGCCTGCCGGACCGGGGTCGTCGACGCGTACGCCGACATGGGAGACGCGGCGGCGACGCGGAAGCGGCTGACGGAGACCCGGGAGGCGTTGGTCGAGAAGACGGAGGTCGGTTCGCCGGTCTTCGTGAACACCGTCGACGCGCTCAGCTTCGCGCTCTTCCGCCTCGCCGGCGGCGAGGAGGCGAGGTTCGTCGACGCCGAGAAGTACGCGTCCGACATGGACGAGATCCGCGCGCTCTGGAAGTGGGCGTGCTCGCTGGTCGACGACCGGGCCGAGTGGTGGAACAACCTCGGATTCTTCGCCCGGGAGGCCGGGGCGTACCAGGAGTCGTACGCCGCGTACGAGCGGTGCATCGAGTTCGCGCCCGACTCGGTCCGGTACGTGAACGACACCGGCCTGATCCAGCTGTATCACCTGAAGGACGACCTCCCGCGCGCCGAGGAGCTGTTCCGCCGCGCCGTCGAGATGGGCGAGGAGCAGTATCCGGCGGTCAAGGACGACCCGTCGCTGGAGTGGGAGATGCGGTCGGCCTGGGGCGACGCGATGCTGAACCTCGGCCTCGTGCTGACCGAGTTCGGCCGGTACGACGAGGCGGAGGCCGCCCTGGCGAAGCTCGACGCGCTCGACGGCGGGCGCGCCGACCTCGCGCAGGCGAAGACCGCGCTCGACCTCCGACGCGGCGACGTCGACGGTCTGAAGCAGACCGTCCACGACCTCCTCTCGGCGGACGCGATCGATCGCGACACGCGGTTCCTCCTCGTGTCGATCGGGCGGACCCTGAAGGACGCGCTCGAGACGGACCCGAACGACGAGCTCGCCGCGCTCCTCGCCGAGATCGAGCGCGCGCTGTCGAACTCGCGACCGCCGAACGACGAGAGCGGGCGCTGACCGCCCGCCCGCCCTCCGCCCGGACCCATCCCACGACCGCGGGAGACCACCGATGAGGCACCCCATCCGACGCGAGCGGACGCTCCGGCTCGCCGCCCTCCTCTGCGCGCTCGCCGCGCCGACCGCGACGCGCGCGCAGGAGTCGGCCGAGGCCGCGCCGGCCGCCGAGGGCGGGGACGCCGCGACCGCGACCGCCGCCGCGCGCCTCGAGCGGGCCCGGACGCTGCTCGACGAGGGGGAGGTCGACGCCTCCCTGAAGCTCCTCCGGGCGCTCGAGGAACGCGACGCCCCGCCGGCCGGACTGGCGCTCCTCCTCGGCCGCGCCGCGCTGGCGAAGCAGGAGTACGACGAGGCGGTCGTCCAGCTCGTCCGCGCGTCGAACGAGCGGCCGGACGACTTCGCGCTGCTGTGCGACCTCGGGAAGGCGCTCACGCTGCAGGGGCAGCGCGCGGCGTGGAACGGCGACTACGAGACCGCCGGGTACGCGCTGCTCGACGCGCGACGGATGTACGAGGACGCCGCCGCGCTCGAGCCCGAGAAGGCCGCCCCGTGGCTCGGCGCGGCGCGGGCGGAGCGCCAGCGCGGGGACCCCGAGGAGGCCGAACGGCTGCTCGAGAAGGCGCTGGCGCTCGAGGACGGTCACGTCGACTCGCTGGTCGAGCTGGCGAGCCTCCGGTTCCCGCGCATCCACGAGGCGAAGCGCGCGGGGAACGACGCCGCCGCCGAGCGCGAGCGGTCGGCGATCGCGGCGCTCTATCACCGCGCCCTCCTGAACGACGACTCGAACGCCTTCGCGCTGAACGGACTCGCCTGGATCGACCTGTCGAAGGAGGACGAGGCGGGCGCCGTCGCCTGGTTCCACAAGTCGCTCCTCGCCGACCCGACGCTGACCGACAGCTACGACCAGCTCGAACGGCTCCTGTCGACGTCGAGCGACGAGCGGAAGCGCCTCGTCGTCCTCCTCGACGACGTCGTCGCGGCGGCGGCCCGCCACGCGAAGGGGGACGCGAGGACGTACGCGCGCGCCGTCGCGCACTACCGCCGCGGCGTCGCCCACGCGCAGGCGCGCGACGCGAAGGGACTCGATCGCGACCTCGCCCAGGCGGCGAAGCTCTGGCCGCCGTTCGCCTCCGCGTGCGAGTTCGAGCGCGTCCGCGGCCTCTACCGCGACAACGCCTACCCGAAGGCCTCCCGCGTCCTGTTGAAGATGGAGCGGAGCGACTTCCCCGCGCTCCTGTCGACG
The DNA here is from genome assembly GCA_030428825.1 of bacterium. GTDB lineage: Bacteria > Planctomycetota > B15-G4 > B15-G4 > JADJEK01 > JAUIEL01. The sequence goes on along the minus strand of JAUIEL010000331.1, from coordinate 771 downwards.
ATCGCCGGCCAGAAGAACCCGAGCGACGCCGTGGCGATGATCCGCGGCCTCGCCGACAAGAGTTTCCGGATCGGCGACCTCGAGGCGGCCCGCGACCTGTTCAAGATCACCGCCGAGGTCCTGGTCGACTCGGCCGACGACTGGAACAACTACGCCTTCTTCGCCCGCGACACCGGCGCCTACGAGGAGTCGTACCGGGCGTACGAGCGCGCCCTCGAACTCGACCCGTCGAACCCGTCCCTCCTGAACGACACGGCGCTCATCCTCCACTACCACCTCCTGCGCGACCTCGACCGCGCCGAGGAGCTGTACGCCCTGGCGATCGAGGAGGGAGAGCGGCTGCTCGAGGACGACACGGTCGACCAGAACGCGAAGAACGCGGCGAAGATCGCGGTCCGCGACGCGACGAACAACCTCGCGCTCCTGAAGCACGCCCGCGCGAACGGCGGTCCGAAGGCAAGGAAGGGTCGCGGTCCGCGCGGCAAGGACGGAGACGCGGCGTCGGGATCGCTGCGCTGAGCCGTAGGTCGCTGCGCGAGGCGATCGGGGCGCTGCGCTGGGCTGGGGTCGCTGCGCGGGCCGGTCACACCGCTGCGCGGGGCTGGGGCCACTGCGCGTGGAGCGATGGGCCGCTTCGCGGGGATCCGCTGCGCGCGGGGCGGTGAACGGGGGTTCGGCCGCGGGGCGTTCGGGGGCCACGGTCCGCCGGGATCGGGAGAGGGAGGGGGCGTTCGGCCCGCTCCACGGGCGGCACGCGTGTCGGTCGCACGG
>JAUIEL010000330.1 GCA_030428825.1 bacterium | reverse complement strand
CCCGATGATCGCGTCCGACTACGTCCGCGGCTTCCTCGACGGCGGCGACTCCCACAAGGCGATCGTCGGCGAGATCGACTCCGGCGTCGACACGAGCCACTCGGCCCTGAACCACGTCTTCGGCGTCGGCTGGGACTTCTCGACCAACAGCACCGGCGCGTGGAACGACAACTGCGCGCACGGCACCCACGTCGCGGGGACGATCTTCGGTCTGCCGCCGTCGGGTCAGGCCGGCTGGACGGGCAACGCGCCCGGCGTCGGCGGGGCGAACGACCTCCGCGTCCGCATGGTGAAGTACCTCGACTTCGTCTCCTCGACCGGCAACTGCTCCGGCTCGAGCTCGTCGCACTCGTCGCTCTACGACGTCCTGAAGGGCGAGTACAACGACGGGGCGGTCACGTCCGGCCAGCCGCACGTGATCAACAACTCGTGGGGCTCGTCGTCGAACGGCACGCCGTGGGTCGGCACCGAGGCGAACGCCCGCACGCTCGACGACTACGTCTTCTCCAACGACCAGGTGTACGTCTTCTCCGCCGGCAACGACGGCGACCAGGGGAACGGCACCGGCACGATCGGCCTCCCCGCCGTGGCGAAGAACGCGCTCACCGTCGGCAGCGTCGTCGACTTCGTCGACGCGTCCAGCGGCCCGCCGGGCTCGCTCGCCGACTCCTCCAGCCGCGGCCCCTGCGGCGACAACCGCTGGAAGCCGAACGTCGTCGCGCCGGGTCGCTGGATCCGCTCGGCGCTCGCCGGGACCTCGAACAGCTACGCCGACCTCTCCGGCACCAGCATGGCCGCCCCGCACGTGACGGGCGTGGTCGCGCAGCTCGTCGACGGCAGCCCGACCTTCAAGTACAACCCGGCGAAGACCGCGGCGGTGCTGATGGCGACGGCGACCCAGAAGGACGAGACCGTCATCACGAGCGAGGGCTCCTCGCACCTCGACGACTACGGCGCGGGCCGCGTGAACGCCACGTTCGCGCAGTACGCGACGAACGACTCGAGCTACCAGTCGTGGTCGTTCTCCAAGTCGCCGAGCACCTGGAGCTTCGGCGACTTCACGGTCCCGAGCGGCACGAACCGGCTCGTCATCGTCATGCACTACGTCGAGCCGTCCGCGAGCTCGGGTGCGTCGAAGGCGCTCCGGAACGACTTCAACCTCTACATCGACCGGACGCCGGTCGACACGGCGAACGGCAACACGGGCGAGTACACCGCGCAGCAGTCGTCGGTCGACAACACCGAGATCCGCATCATCGACAATCCGCTCGCCGGGTCGTGGCGCTGGAAGGCCTGGCCGCAGTCGGCGACGCAGACGGTGAAGATGTCGGTCGTCGTCCGGTTCATCCACGACACGCCGCACGCGAACGGCACGCTGACCCTCAGCGCGTCCGACTCGTACGTCCAGCCGAACGAGGAGGTCGACGTCACCGCGTCGTTCTTCAACCCGGACGTCGTCGCGTCGGCGGTCTACCTCGAGACGTCGGCGACCTCGACGCCGGTCTTCGTCGACACGACGACGACCCTGCTCGACGGGATCGCGACCGACCTCTCGACGAACCAGACCGGCGGGCAGAGCGTCCTGCTCGGTGACATCACCGACTCGCAGACGCGCTCGGCGACCTGGACGCTCCGGTGGGGGACCGAGGGGGCGCACCAGTTCGGCGTCACCTCGAGCTCGGACAACACCGACTCGGAGACGGCGACCGTCACGGTGACCGTCGACGGGACCGACCCGACGCAGGCGTCGAACCTGGTCTCCTCGACCCACACGCCGAACGTCTGGAGCAACGATCCGAACGTCTCGTACAAGTGGAACGCCGCGACCGACGTGCTCTCCGGGCTCTCCGGCTACAGCGTGCTGACGTCGTCCGGGGGCTCGTCGCTCCCGAACACGTCGCAGAACATCGGCGCGGTGACGACGTACAACAGCACGCTCGGCACCTCGTCGAGCGGGCGGTACTTCAACCTCCGCAGCGTCGACAACGCCGGCAACTGGGACAACACCGCGGCCTCGACCGGTCCGTACCTGATCGACACCATCGATCCGACGGAGCCGGCGAACCTCGTGTCGTCGACCCACACGCCGGGGGTCTGGTCGAACAGCTCGGCGATCGGGTTCAAGTGGAACCCGGCCACCGACTCGCACTCCGGCCTCGCGGGGTACGACTTCAGCCTCAGCGGAAACGCCACTTCGTCGCCGGGGAACACGCTCGACCTCGGGACGGTCACGACCTACTCGACGTCGGTCTCGTCGACCTCGAGCGGCTGGTACTTCTCGCTCCGGTCCGGCGACGTCGCCGGCAACTGGGACGACACCGCGCCGCAGGTCGGTCCGTACCTCGTCGACACCGTGGCGCCGACCGCGGTGACCGGTCTCACGTCGACCGATCACTCGACCGGCGTCTGGTCGAACGACACGACGCTGGCGATGATCTGGGGCGCGTCCGCGGACGCGCACTCGGGTCTCTCCGGCTATGACACCCTCGTCGACCACAACCCCGGCACGGTGCCGAGCGGCTCGCTCGACACGGGTTCGGGCGTGACGGCGAAGGTGATCGCGGTCGGTTCCTCGGCGACGCCGTGGTACTTCCACATCCGTCCGCGGGACAACGCGACGAACTGGGGCGGGACGGCCCACGCCGGTCCGTACCTGATCGACGGCGTGGCGCCGGCCGGTCCGAGCGGAGTCTCCTCGTCGACGCACACGGCGGGGGTCTGGTCGACCCAGACCTCGGTGACCGTGAACTGGACCGCGGCGACCGACTCCGCGTCGGGGCTCGCGGGCTACGACACGGTGTTCGACCAGTCCCCGACGACCGTGCCGAACGGCGCGATCGACGCGGGGCCGGCCGCGACGTCGAAGTCGACGGCGCTCGGCGCGTCGTCCAACGCGTACTGGTTCCACGTCCGGGCGCGTGACAACGCCGGGAACTGGGGGGCGGCCCAGCACTTCGGGCCGATCCTCATCGACCCGATCGTCCCGTCCGGTCCGACGAACGCGGTCTCGAGCACCCACCTCGTCGGCGCGCTGTCGAACAGCCTGCCGTTCAAGGTGACGTGGACCGCGGCGACCGACGCGCACTCCGGTCTCGCCGGGTACGCGACGGTGATCGACGAGAACGCCGCGACGGTGCCGAACGGGGCGCTCGACCTGAGCGCGGGGGCCACCGGGATCAGCACGGCGTTCCCCACCCCGACGACGACGAAGCAGTACTGGCTGCACGTCCGGGCCCGCGACAACGCCGGGAACTGGGGGGCGACGAAGCACCTCGGTCCGTTCGTGATCGGCGTCTGCAACAACGCGGGCACGAACTCGACGTACGGGGTCGGCAAGCCGGGGACGAGCGGGATCCCGCAGCTCGTGGCGCAGGACACGCCGACGCTCGGCGAGAGCTCGACGGTCCTGATCACGAACGCGTTCCCGGGCTCGTTCCCGATCCTGATCCTCGGGGTCGCTCCCACGAACATCCCGTGGGACGGCGGCACGCTCCTGGCGTCGCTGAACCTGATGATCAGCCTGCCGGTGCCGATCCAGGCGAACGGGACCCTGCCCTTGACGGGCGTCCTGCCGCCGGACGCGTCGACCTGCGGCGCCACCCTGTACCACCAGGTGCTCGTCCCCGATCCGGGGGCGACCGGGTTCTACGGGCTGGCGATGACGCCGGGTCTGGCGCGGACCTTCGGGTCGTGACCTGACGAGGTTCTCGAACCCCCGCCCCCCCGGGGGTTCCGGGCCCCGCTCCGTTCCGCGTCCGCGCGGTCGGGGCGGGGCCCTCCTCGTCTCGGCGCGCCGCTCGACCCGCGGGCCGACGGCGGGAAGGGGCGCGCAGGGCGAGCGGGAAGCGGCGCCCGTCGGCTCCTCCGGCGCGCGCGGACCGGCTCCTCCGCCCGAGGGCGATTCGCCATCGGCGGGTCGGCGTGCGCGGAATCGAGCGTGACTCCCCGGCCGTGCACCGACCTCGCGCGGCGCCGACGTGGAACGGAGATTGCGCACCCCCCGGCGTCGGTGTCCCTCATGCCCGTTCACGTCGGAGGAGTCGAATCGTGTCCCTGCGCACCCACCTCGCCCCAATGATCGCGAGCCTCGCGGTCGTCTTCTGCGGTTCGCTCTCCGCCCAGGACTGGGCCTCGGAGGAGCGACCGCTCGATCTGTCGGAAGAGCTGCCGTCCGGGGCGGACCCCGGCGGCGCCGCGTTCAAGGGGAAGATCCTGCGTCTCACCAAGACGTCCGGCGGTCTTCACGACGGACGCCTCGTCGTCGTCTACGCCGACGCGAACCACGACGAGGTCGTCTGGGCCCCGCGCTCGCTGGACCACTTCCCGCGCGACATCTTCGCCCGGACCTCGGACGACGAGGGGGAGACCTGGTCCGACCCCGTGAACCTCTCGAACTCGGCCGCGTCGTTCTCCGCGTCCACCGACTGGGACGGGGACGGGGTCGACGAGACGTACTGGGGCGACTGCTCGAAGGCGAACGTCTTCAGCGTCGGCGACAGCGTCGTCGTGAGCTGGGTCAGCAAGTACGCCCCGGAGCCCGGCTGGGCGTTCGGGACGTCGGGCGCGAGCGCCCTGCAGGGGACCATCTCGTACCCGGACCTCGAGGTCTACCCGAACACGCGCGTCGTCCCGTACGCGGCGGCCTGGTGCGCGATCTCGAACGACGGCGGCACGACGTGGACCTACGGGGACGCGGCGACGCAGAACCCGCCGCTGCAGCTGTCGTACGGCAACCGGGACGCGATCCAGGACGTCCATCGCGGGACGAGCGGTCGCTGGGTGATGACCTGGCAGGAGGACCCGGAGGGGCTCCAGCCCGGCGACGCCGAGGGGCCCGGTCTCGGCGCGAGCGGCGCGAAGGGGAGCAAGGGGACCGATGTCTGGTACACGTACACGGCCGACATCGTCAACGACCCGCTGGCGCTCCTCGCGAACCGGACGCCTCTGACGAACCACAGCGAGTACGACGCGACCCAGGTCCACTTCCCGCTGGTCGGCCAGGCGGGGACGGTCGAGAACCACGCGTCGACCCGCGCGAACCTCTTCCTCATGAAGGACGGGGCGATCTTCAGGACGCTCGTGGCGTACGAGGAGACGAAGGGGATCCAGGACGTGCTGGAGGGGAAGACGGTGAACTACCACTCCTTCCCGTTCGACCAGCCGGTCCAGAACGGTCCGGACACGGCCCGCTCCGGGGCGCCGGGGACGACGCTGACCGACCTCCTCGAGAACTCGCGCCGCGTCCGGTTCGTGGCCCAGCCGCCGAACGGCGCCGACCCGGCGATCTGCATCTTCTGGAAGCAGGGGCTCGAGGCCCAGGGCGCGCCGTCGGACGTCATGCTGAAGACGTCGCTCACGCTCGACGAGGCCGCGGTCGACGCGGCGCCGATCCTGAACGTGAGCGCCAACACGCCGGCCGCGACGCCGCTCGACCTGGCGAACCCGACGATGCTCGATCCGTTCGAGGACGCCCGGGCGCACCGCGCGTACATGCGAGGGTCGTTCGTGATGGTCGGCTTCACCTACACGCCGAACCAGGCGCTCGCCCGGTACACGAACCTCGAGAACTACGACTTCTGGGTCCGCCGCTCGTTCGACGGCGGCGCGACGTGGGACGCGCCTCGGAACCTCTCGAACCTCCCGAAGGACCTGGCGTGCCGCGAGCCGCGGGTCGTCGGCCCGGCGAAGACCGGGACGCAGGACGACGGCGCGATCCTCGTGGCGTGGGGGACCGAGACGAACGTCTGGGAGGGGGCGTCCGAGCTCCCGCAGGCGGTCGACATCCAGGCGCGGCGCACGCTCGACTTCGGCGAGACGTTCACGGGAGTCCAGACGCTCGGCGAGAGCGGCCTCCCCGTCGACTTCGTCGAGGAGGACGAGGCGGACGAGGAGTCGCAGTTCCGCGTGAACGACGACGCGTCGGTCGTCTACGCCACCTGGATGGCGGACGTCGACGGGGCGGTGGAGTACCGGTTCACCCGGCTGCACTCCGAGTGGTTCACGCCGGGCGACCGCCTGCGGGTCGAGTTCGTCGACCCGGGGGGCGTCGTCGACATCGCGTTCGACGCCGTGCGGAACGAGCGGCTGAAGCTGAAGTTCCCGGTCGCCGACGACGTGACGAAGGTCGAGGTGTCGGTCTGGCCGGCGGAGGTGCCCACGCTCGGCGTGGCGGAGCCGATCGACGTCTTCGAGGTGAAGGCGGGGAAGCGAGGGCTGAAGAAGGTCGTCCCGCTCCCCGAGAGCGGACGGTACCGCCTGCGGCTCGCGCACGTCGGCAAGGACCTCGGTCCGTTCGAGGTGAAGACCGGCCGCCGGCTCCCGGCGAAGGCGAAGGCGCGGAAGCTCGTGCTGAAGCCCGACCCGGACACGCTGATCGCGAAGGTCCGCGTCCTGGCGCTCGAGGGGGCGACGATCGATCTGAAGCTGAACCCGAAGGACGGTTGGACGGGGCCGCTGTCGACGGTCTTCTGGCTCCCCGACGGCACGCCGTTCGACGCCAGCGGGTTCGCGTCCGACGTGGGCGACGTCCGCCGGTACGTCGGGGTCCCGATGGAGGAGGGCGGCGGGTACGTGTTCGACGTCCTCGGCTTCGGCGACGCCTCGGAGCGGGTGAAGGCGAAGGTCGTCCCGCACCAGCCGGCGCCGGGGAGCGCGACCCTCGACCTGAAGTCGCCGGCGATTCCGTAGCGGTCTCCCTCCCCGAGGGTCCGGGCCCCGGCGGCGCGCGCCGCCGGGGCCGCTTCCGTGGGGGGCGCGGACGGCCGAGGGGCCTTCGTTCGCTACGATCGTGTGGATGAGCGACGCGCCCGCCGACGGTCTGACGCGACTCCTCCTCGCCGCGCGCGGCGGCGACGTCGAGGCGTGGGGCGACGCGTTCGAGCGCGTCTACGCCGAGCTGCGCCGCCTCGCGGACGGACACCTCCGGAAGGAGGCGACGCCCGGCTCGCTGCAGCCGACCGTCCTGGTCCACGAGGCGTACCTCCGCCTCGTCCCGGAGGAGGGGGCTCGCTCGCAGTTCGAGACCCGACGCGCGTTCTTCGGGGCGGCCTCGAACGCGATGCGCCGCATCCTCGTCGACCGCGCGCGTCGGCGCCTCTCGGAGAAGGGGGGCGGAGGGCGCCGCGCGGTGACGTTCTTCGACCTCGGCGTCGAGGCGGAGGAGGACCGGGTCGACGTCCTCTCGCTCGACGAGGCGCTCGCCTCCCTCGAGCGCCGGAGTCCGGAGCTGGCCGAGGTGGTCCGTCTGAGGTTCTTCGGGGGCCTCTCGCCCGAGGGGATCGCGGAGCAGCTCGGATCTTCGGTCCGGACGGTCGGCCGCCAGTGGCGCTTCGCGCGGGCCTGGCTGTACGAGCGCATGGGGGCGGAAGGCTAGTCTCCGCGAGATCGGCGAGATCCGCGAGACGGGTCGTCGCGCGGGGCGCCCGCCCCCGCCGACTCCGACTCCTCGGCCTTCCGGAGCAGGCCCCTCAGCGCCTCGCGCGTCCCCGCGTCGAGGACGTCGCTCTCCTCCGCCCGGTCG
>JAUIEL010000329.1 GCA_030428825.1 bacterium | reverse complement strand
GTAGGTATGAGCGACAGCGAGCGGGAGCGGCCCCTGGAAGACCTGGGATTCGGACGGGAGGACCAGCCCGACGATGACCTCGTCGTGAACCGAGAGCTCGAAGAGACGGTAGCGTTGGAGGACGGCTGGCAGGTCGACGACCCGTCCCAGCGGTCTCGAGGCGGAGGAGCGGGCCGCTGGATCCTGGTCGGGTTCCTGATCCTGCTGTTGGCCGGGGCTTTGTGGTGGTTCCTCGGTCGCGGCACCCCGAAGCCCGAGACCCTCGCCGCGCCGGCTCCGGCCGAAGCGACGGCCGAGGCAGAACCCAAGCCCCTGGGCAAGCCAGCGGAGGAACTCGACCCCCTCGAGGATCTCGGAGACGGTGAGGCCGAACTTCGACCGGAGCCCCCCCGACCCCTCCCAGCGCCCGGTCCCGCGCGACGACAGCTTCGCCCGGAAGCCGATCTTCGGCCGCACGCCGTACCGCTCGGAGTGCGCGACGACGCGGTTCAGCTCGCTCGACTTCTCGACCACGGTGAGGATGTTCCGGCCGAGCTTGGTCGCCAGCACCACGGTCTCGAGGAACTCCTCGTCCTTGAAGCCGTTGCAGACGATCGGCATCTCGTTCCGCCCGGCGGTCATCCCGAGGACGGCGAGGAGCTCGGGCTTCGAGCCGGCCTCGAGGCCGAACCCGACCTCGGTCGCCAGCTCGCGGATCTGCTCGCAGAGGTGGCGCTGCTGGTTCACCTTGATCGGGTAGACGCAGGTGTACTTCCCGTCGTACTGGACCTCTCCCCGGGCCTGCTCGAACGCCTCCCGGAGCTCGCGGACGCGGTGCGCCAGCAGGTCGTCGAAGCGGAGGAGGACGGGCGCCTCGAACCCGCGGTCGGACAGCCCGCGCACGACCTCGTGCAGGTCGATCGCGCGCTCGGGGCGCTGGTCCGGGTGGCAGAGGAGGGTCCCTTCGGCGGAGACCCCGAAGTACCCCTTCCCCCACCCCGCCAATCCGTACAGCTCGCCCGCGTCGTCGACGCTCCACGGCCGGTCGAGGAACTTCCGTCGGGTGGTCTCGCTCATGCGGCGCAGACTACCTTCGCCGGGACGGCCGTAAAGACGTCCCCTCGGGATTCGAGCCCGGCGCGGGCGGCCGCGACGGTCTGCTAACGTGCCGTTCATGCGCGACGTGCTGGTCATCGGGAACTGCGCGGTCGACGTGCTCGCCGGCCCCCTCGACGACTGGCCTCCCTCGGGCGGCCTGCGCACGGTGCGGCGGAGCACGCTCGCGACCGGCGGATGCGGGGTGAACGTCGCCGTCGCCCTCGCCCGGCTCGGCCTCGAGTGCGACCTCGTGACCCGCGTCGGCCGGGACCCGCTCGGGACGTTCCTGATCGACGAGCTCGAAGCGCTCGGCGTGTCGACCGGCGGCGTGGTGGTCGACCCGGACGAGGCGACCCCGTGGACGTTCGTCGCGGTCGGGAGCGACGGCCAGCGGTCGTTCGTGCACCACCGAGGGACGAACGACCGGATCCGGAGGACCGACGCGCTCCGCGTCCCGCTCGAGGGGCGCCGGTTCGTGATCGTCGCCGGCGCGATGGTGATGCGGAGGCTCGACGGCGAGCCGACCGCCGACCTCCTCGCCGCGGCGCGGGCGGCGGGCGCGACCACGGTCCTCGACACCGTCTTCGTCGACGAGCGGCCGACCGAGGCGTGGCGGGAGACGCTCGACCCCGCGCTGCCGCACGTCGACGTCTTCGCCCCGTCGCTGGCCGAGGCCCGCCGCCTCTCCGGGCGGGACGATCCGGTCGACGTGGTCCGAGCGCTGTCGGACCGCGGCGCCCGGAACGTCGTGGTGAAGATCGGCGACCGGGGCGCGCTCGTCCGGGACGCCGCCGGACGGGAGACGCACGTCCCGACCTCCCCGGTCGAGCCGGTCGACACCACGGGCGCCGGGGACTGCTTCTGCGCCGGCCTCGTCTGCGCGCTCCGCGACGGGGCGTCCCTGATCGAGGCCGCTCGACTCGGGAACGACGTGGCCCGCCACTCCGTCGCGGTGACCGGCGCGACGGAGGGGATCCCTCCGCTCGCCGAGGTCGTCCGCCGCTCCCCGACCGACGCCGCGCCCGACGCCGACCGGCCCTGAGCCCGGAGGCCGGCGCCCCGTCGTCCGGGCGCCGGGCCGTCCGGCTCAACGCCGCCGCGCCGGGACGCGTAGCTCCGACGATGGGGGCCCGCATCGCCGTCGCCGTCGTGGGTGGAGCGCTGCTGTTCGCGGCGGCCCTCCTCCTCGTGCCGCGGCCGCCGTCCTCGGGCGGGACGCCCCCGCCGGCCCCGTCCCGTGCCGCGATCACGATCGCGGCCGCCGACGCCGCGCCCCCCGTCGCCCCTCCGGACCCCGTGCCGACGGCCGCCCCGGAACGCGCCCTCGACGCGACGGCCTCGACGCCGCGCCACGCCCGCCGTCTCCGGGTCGTGGACGAGGCGGGAGGTCCGGTGCCGGGGGCCGCCGTCACCTGGCGCCCCTCCCGCGCGTTCGAGGGGGACTCCCCCCTCCTGACCCTGCGGGAACCGTTCCCCACGCGGACCTGGACGACGCCGGCGCGGGCCGACGACGAGGGGATCGTGACGGTCGGGCATCGCCACCGGCTCGTCGAGGTCGAGGCGTTCGACGACGGCCGCCACGGACGGATCGAACTCGACCTCGAGGGGGCCGGGACGGCCGAGCTGACCGTCGACGCGGACGCCGCCCTCGCGCTGCGGGCCGTCGACCGGAGCGGCGCGCCGGTCGCGGACGTCCCGTTCGTGGTGAGGGCCTCCCTCACGAAGGCGCCGCTCTGGCGGGGACGGACGCGCGCGGACGGCGTCGTCGTCTGCCCGCACGCCGGCCGTTTGCCGTCGTGCGAGGTCGTGCCGGACCTGCCGTTCGACCGGCTCGAGCCGCAGCCGATCACCGCCGAGGACGTCGCGCGCGGGACGTTGACGACCCGCCTCCCCCCCGGCGCGCCGCTCGAGGTCGTCCTGCACCGGCCCGACGGCACTCCGTACGAAGACCCGGCGCTGGTCTGGGCGCTGGATCGGGACGGCGACCCGTTCTGGGCGATCCCGCCCGCCGACGGGCGTTGGCGACGGCCGTGGTTCCCGCTCGGACGGAAGCTCCGGATCGACGCCGTGCCGATCGGCCGGTGCTACCGCCCCGTCTCGGTCGAGGCGATCGGCCCCGTCCGGACCGGGAAGGCGGTCGAGGTCTCCGTCCGGTTCGCGCACGACGATCGACCGCCCCACGCCGAGGACGAGCTGACCGCGACGCTCGTCCGGCCGGACGGCGCGCCGGCCGCCGGCCGCGCGGTGGAGTGGACCCTCGACGAAGAGGACCGCGACCGGCCGGGGACCGCCGCGACCGACGCGGAGGGGAGGTTCCGCCTGCGGTACGAGAGCTTCCTCCCGCCGACCGTCCCGGTGTCGATCTCGCTCCTCCTGACCGACCCGGACCTCGGGTCGCTCCACGCGGTGGTCGACCTGACCGGCCGGCTCCTCCCCGGCGGGGTCCGGCTCGGGGAGGTCGCGCTCGCGCCGACCCGGCTCGCCGCCGCGGGCGTCGTCGACGAGCCGGACGGTCGCCCCGTCGCCGGCGCGACCGTCGTCCTCCGGACGGCCGACGGGGCCGTCCTCGCGGAGGTGGTCACGGGCGACGACGGCCGCTTCGCCCTGCGGCACCCCGGAGCGCCGGACGACCTCCGGGTGCAGGCGCGCTCCGGCCGCCACCTCCACGCTCCGCCGCGCGCGTGCCGCGCCGGGACCGAGCGGCTCCGCCTCACCCTCAACCCCGCCGGCGGAGTGGCGGGCCGCGTCCTCCTCGACGCGGCGGTCGATCCGACCGGCGTCGAGCTCCTCGTGGGGCAGGGCCGGCGCCAACGGACCGTCGCGGTCGGGGACGACGGCCGCTTCGAGGCGTGGGGGTTCGCCACGGGGACATGCACCGTCCGCGTCCGGCTGGCGGGGCAGGTCGAGACGCTCGAACGGATCGCTCGGATCCCCGTGCGGTGCGGCGAGCGGACGGTCGACCCGCGCCTCGACCCGATCGACCTGCGCGCGCGCATCCGGCCGGTGACCGTGACCGTGGTCGACGAGGGCGGCGCGGCGGTCCGCGCGCGCATCCGCGTCGACGGTCAGTCGCGCGCCGAGTCGTGCCTGACCGACGAACGGGGGCGCGCGGTCGTGCTCGCGAGTTCGCTGCCGCTCCGCGTCGAGGTGTCGGAGGTCCCGGACCCGAGCGACGGCCCGGCGCTCCGGCGACGCGGGCCGCGCGCGCGGATGGTCGAGCTCTCCGACGACCTGGTGGTGGTGCTCGACGACTGACCGGCCGCGGGGGGCCGCCGCGGCCCGCCACGACGCCCTCGACGGTTCGTCAGCCGCCGCCGCCGTCCGCCGGCCCGGTGATCGTCAGGGCGCGTTCGATCGCGAACCCGAGCTGGCCCGCCGAATAGCGGAGGACCCCTTCCTTCTCGAAGTTGTTCCCGTGGAACGGCGGCATCAGGACCACGCCGTCGCGCGAGAGGATCCAGACGCAGGGCGTCCCGTACACCTGCCACTCATCCCGCGGCCGGAACCGCCCGACCCACGCCGGGTCCCCGTCGCGCGGCGGGAGCGCCACGACGTCCCGCGACAGCCGGAACGTCGGGTCGTAATGGACCTCCTCGAACGGGACGACGCCGCGCTCGACCGCGCGCTCGGTCGCCTCGACGAACCGCCGGATCTCGGCCGGGTCGCCGTCCCCCTGGAACGCCCCCTTCGCGTGCCCGAACCGCTCGTCGTGGAGCGCGGGCGGACAGGCGACCCCCACGAACCCCACCGGCGACCGGGCGAACCGGTGCATCAGGTGGCGGAGCACCGGGAGCTGGTTGAGGGAGTCCTCGCACCAGAGCCCTCCCCGCCGCGCCTCCCCGCCGGCGTCGCCGCCGCCGAAGAGCGTGAGGACGACGACGCGGGCGTCGTCGGGGACGACGTCGAGCAGCCGCCGGGGCGCGCCGTCGGCGTCGAGGACGGTGACGTCCGGATCGATCCGGTCGCCGACGCGGTAGCCGACCGAGTCCGGGTCGGCGTCGTCGACGTCGACGTACCGCTCGCTCTCGAGGTGCCAGTCGATCACCATCCCCCTCGCGACGCCGCGGGCCGGCAGCTCGCCGTACAGCCGCTCGACGAGCCACAGCGCGGGCGCGAACGAGCGTGCGCCGCCGACGCCGGTGATCAGGCCGCCGTCGACCGCGAACGTCACGCCGTCGACCACGCGCGCGGCCGGGAACCGCTCGCGGAGCGTCTCGAGGTCCCCGGGGAACGTGGTGCACGTCTTCCCGTCGAGGAGCCCCGCCCGCCCGAGCACGAACGCGCCGTCGCAGAGCGACATCACCCACCGCGCGGTGCGCCCGCGGGCCCGCACGAACTCGACGAGCGCCGGATCGTCGAAGTCGGGGGCGACGTGCCGCTCCGCGCTCGGCACCACGAGGACGTCGATCTCCGGCGCCGACGCGTAGTCGTGGTCCGGCCGGATCACGAGCCCCTCGAACGTGCGGATCGGCGCGAGCGACCGCGCCACCGTCACCACCTCGATCCCCGGCGGCGCGTGGAACGGCGTGTGATGGAGGATGTCCATCGGCGCCGTCAGCTCGCTGTTGTACGTGCCGTCCTCGATCAGGAACGCCGCGAGGAGGGGACGCTCTCCGGGATCGCCCGTCGGCGCGCGGTCCCCGTGCGGACTCCCCCGCTCGTCGGACCCGCACGACGCGAGTCCGAGCGCCAGCGCGAGGAGGGCGCGGTTCATGCCGTGGCCGCTTCCGCCTCGTCCTGGCGCCGCGCCTTGATCTCGATGACGTACTTCACGACGTAGTTCACGACCGGCACGCCGAGGATCAGGCCCCACACCCCGAACAGGTGGTGGCTCATCACGAGGATCCCGAGCACGAGGACCGGGTTCATCCGGAGGTGGGCGCCGTAGATCCGCGGGTTCAGGATGTACGCCTCGATCATGTGGATCACGGTGATGAACACGATCGACCAGAGCATCAGCGACACGTCCCCGACGGTCAGCGCCGTGAGACAGATCGGGACGCTGGAGATGAAGACGCCGGCGACCGGGATGAACGAGCAGACGAACACGATCATCGACAGGAAGACGATGTTCGGCAGCTCCATGAAGTGCAGGCCGATCGCCGTCAGCAGCGTGTTCAGGAGCGCGATCATGAGCTGGGCCTCGAGCGCCTGCCCGAGGACCCGGCCGAAGTGGAAGACGCTGTCGCTGATCTCGTCGTAGACGAACTGCAGCCGCGTGTCGTGCAGGTGGCGCGCCCCTCGCGCGAGGGCGGGGAAGTCGAGCACGATCAGGAACGAGAAGAGGAGCGACAGGAGGAAGGCCGACCCGATCGCGAGCGACCGCTCGGCGACCTTCAGCACGGTCGGGATGATCTCCTTCAGGTTCTGCGGCGCGCTCGCGAGGAGGCCGTCGTCGCCCGCGCCCTCCATCGGGGAGTTCAGGCTCCGCGCGACCGTCGCCAGCCCCTCGGTCGCCTCGGAGAGCCCCTCGTACGCCCCCTCGCCTCCCCGCGAGGCGGTCGCGAGCCCCTCGGTCGCGAGGGCGAGCCCGCGCGACGCCTCCGCCAGCGCCTCGTGCGAGAGGAGCCGTCCGATCGGCCTCGCGTCGGCGCCGCCGCCCGCCCCCTCGAACCCGAACGCCTCGGTGACGATGCGCGCCGCGTTCACCTCCTTCGGGAGGATGTTGTTCACCGACGGCGACTCCTTCCGGAGCCGATCGAGGAACCCGTCGATCTTGTCGAGGTTCTCCTTGATCTGTCCCGGGAACTCCTTCGCCTGCTGCGCGAGCGCCGGCCCGATCGACGAGCCGACGCCGACCAGGAGGAGGAGGAGACCGAGGAACCCGACGACCACCCGCACCTTCCGCGAGCGGATCTTCCCGTCCATCTTCTCCACGAAGTGCTGGAGCATGTAGCCGAAGACGAACGTCAGGAAGACGAGGAAGAAGAACGGCCGCAGGACCCAGAGGATCGCGAAGACCGAGGCCCACACGAACACCTTCTGCACGAACGGAACGAAGCGGTCCCAGGGCGGCGGTAGCGGCTTCGGCGGCATGGCGGAGAGCCTAGGGGATTCCGAACGCGCCGTCTCGGCGTGAATCCCCGATCGATCGTCCCCCGCCGACGCGACGGCGGGAGGCCCGCGTCAGCGCGCCTCGGCCGGGGCGCCGACGACTTCGTCCCGACGCGTGAGCCGACGGCCGACCGCCCGGGCGATCGCGTCGAGCGACGGGAGGAGCGCGACGAGGTCGTCCGAGCGGAGCGCCTGCGCCCCATCCGACCGCGCCTCCGCCGGCCGTTCGTGGACCTCGATCAGGAGGCCGTCGGCGCCCGCGGCCACCGCGGCGCGCGAGAGGGCCGGGACGACCTCGCTGCGGCCGGCCGCGTGGCTCGGGTCGACCACCACCGGGAGGTGCGAGAGCTGCTTCAGCATCGGCACCGCGCAGACGTCGAGCGTGTTCCGCGTCCGGGTCTCGAACGTCCGGATCCCTCG
>JAUIEL010000328.1 GCA_030428825.1 bacterium | reverse complement strand
ACGACCTCCGGGGCGTCGTAAGGCGGACGCGGGTGTCCGCAGCCGAAGTCGGTCACGGTCGGCTTGACCGTGTCGTCGCAGATCAGGTTCTCCGGCTTCAGCGCCCCGTGGACGGCGCCGCGCGCTCGGACGTCGACGAGCGCCTGCGCCGCGTACTGGCCGAGCCGGCAGACCATCTTCGCCCCGGTGACGTTCGCGCCGCCGCCGCGCGCGCCGGCCGCCAGCCGCCAGGTCGGGGCGTCGGGCGGGACCTCCTCCGCCTTCAGCGTGGCGAGGATCGCGGCGAGCGAGACCCCCTCGACGAACGGGCGGACGACGAACGCCCGGCCGTCCTCGACCGCGAACCCGATCGGGCGGGCGGCCGCCGGACAGTCGGCCGCGGCCGCCGCGGCCTGGGCGTGGAGGGCGCGCGCCCGGGCGGCGTCGTCGCCGTCGGGGAGCTGCTTCACGACGAGGCTGGCGCCGTCCTCCCCCTCGACCTTGACGGTCAGCGGGGCGCCGTCGGCGGAGAGGACCTCCGACACCGTCCGGCCGGCGAACGTCGCGCCGGCGGCCGGGACGGGGGCGACGCCGCCTCCGGTCGAGGTCAGCCCGAGATCGCGGACGGCGTCCGGGACCTCGCCGCGGGCGAGGGAGTCGAGGTGGGCGGCGACGGTCTCGATCGGGATCATCGGTCTCGCGGCGGGGTCGGGCGGTGGAACGGGCGGGCGAGCCGGGCACCCTACCACACGAGGTCGACCGTCGCGCCGGCCCTCGGACCGCGCGGATCGGCGGTTCGCGAGTCGAATCCGGCCGCATTCGTCGTCCCGAGGCATGAGAAACTCGCAGGAGAGCGACCGACGGGTAGAGTGCGCGGCGCCATGGAATTCCGAACCAAGACGGTGCGGCTCGAACGCCTCGGACTCGACTTCGAGATCCTCGCCGACGACACGATCATCGGCCCCGCGATCGAGCGGGGCTCCTGGGAGGGGGCGGAGACCGCGCTCTTCCGGGCCCACGCCGCCCCCGGCTGCCGCGTGCTCGACCTCGGCGCCAACGTCGGCTGGTTCGCGGTGCAGGCGATCCTCGCCGGCGCGGAGGTCGTCGCCTTCGAGCCGGTCCCCGGCATCGCGGCGGTCGCCGAGCGGAACATCGAGCGCGCCATGGCGGTCGGGAGCGGGAAGGGGACGCTCCACCGCGCCGCCGCCGGCGCCGAGCGCGGCGCGGCGACCATCGCGATCGGCGCCGGCAACTTCGGCGACAACCGGGTCGTCGAGGGAGGCCGCCCCGACGACATGGGGGAGGGGGAGCAGATCACGATCGACGTGGTGCCGGTCGACGAGAAGACCGAGGGTCCGTTCCGCGTGATCAAGATCGACACGCAGGGCTCGGAGTGGCACGCACTGTCCGGGATGGCGCGGGCGCTCGCCGCCAGCCGCGAGTGCGCCCTCCTCCTCGAGTTCTGGCCGTACGCGTTGCGCGGAGCGACGCCCGAGGAGCTGCTCCGCTTCCTCGTCGGCGAGGGGTTCACGATCGGCAAGGCGACCGACGCGCCGTACCCGATGGGCGTCGACCGGATCCTGAAGCAGGCGCTCGACCCGGCCCGCGATCCGGTGAAGGGGGGGATGGACCTCTACGCCGTTCGCGGGCGCCCGTTCCACGTCCTCGGCCCCAAGGCCCGCCTGAAGGGGTTCGTCCGGAGCCTGAAGGAAGCGTGACGGAACGGCGTCGCGGTCGACCGGGCCGCGACGCCGCGATCCGACTCAGGGGATCTCGAACACGATCGCGGTCGTGGCGGAGAGGCCGGACGCCTTCAGGGGATCGGCGAGCAGGGCCTGCGTCGTGACCAGCCCGGGCGGCGCGTTCGGCGGGATCGGCCCCGAGAGGACGGTCGAGCCGACCGGTCCGAGGCTGAACGGAAGCGCGACCGGCGGCAGCGGCGACACGAGCAGCGTGCATCCGGACGCGTTCGGGTGGACGCCCGGCTCGTTCCCGACGAGGAGCAGCCCGGGCGCGTTCGACGTGCCGTTCCAGATCGAGAGCGTGACGTCGCCGTTCGGCGACGGATCGCCCGACGCCTTCATGCGCGGCCCGAACGTGTTGCTTCCCGGGCAGCCGGTCCCGTGCGGCAGGAACGTCAGGTCGAACTCGGCGACGATGGCCGGGTCGTTCCCGGGGAGGTAGGCGCCGGTCAGGAGCGACGATCCGTCGAGGACGACGGCGCGGCCCGTCGCGACCGAACCCTGGGCGTGGATCCGGCAGAGCTCGAACCAGCCCCCGGGGAGACGGAGGAACAGCTCCGGGTCGACCTTCGCGGAGGCCGCGCCGTTCACGACGAGGAAGTCCCCGTCGATCGCCACGTCCTCGCCGAAGAACTCGGACGTCCCGGCGCCGGCCCGCGTGAGCTGCTGCGTCTCGAGCCAGGTCCCGCCGCTCCGCTCGTAGACGACCGCGCGACCCTGGAGATCCTTGTACGGCGCCCCGGCGACCAGGACGTCGCCGTCGAGTGCGACCGACAGGCCGAGCTGGGAGAACGAGGGCGCTCCGGACATCGCGAGCGACGCGGCGACGTTCCAGTTCGCGAGCTGCTTCTCGACGACGAAGACGGCGCCGGCGCCGGCCGCGCCGACGGGAGTGCCGGGCGCTCCGACGGCGATCCGGTCGCCGTCGAGGTCGAGCGCGTACCCGAACCACTGCGCGCCGCTGCCGGCCGGCGGAGAGACGCTCGCCCGATGGACGAACGTCCCGGCGGTCCGCTCGAAGACGTGGATCACTCCTCCACCGGCCACGTCCGGGTCGCCGACCACCAACCGCGCACCCTCGAGGTCGACGTCGCGGCCGAACGAGACGCTCGGCGCGCCGCCGGGGGCGACGACCTTCTGCACCAGCGTCCAGGTCCCCGAGACGCGCTCGAAGACGTACGCCGCTCCCTGCGACGGACCGGCGCCGTCCGCGCCGTGGGCGCCGACGACGATCACGTCGTCGTCGACGGCGACGCACAGACCGAAGAAGCCGTTGAACGGCGCGGGGAGGTCGCCGGCGACGAGCTCGGCGGTGAACGACCAGGTGCCGCCGGCTCCCCTCTCGACCACGTACGCGCCGGCGTCCGGATGGGGTCCGAGCGCGGCGAGGCCGAGGACCAGGACTTCGTCGTCGCGCGCGAGGTCGCTGATGCCGTCGAGGCCGTCGGCAGGGAGGATCTTCGCGCTCTCGAACAGTCGGGGGATGTTCTGTGCCGAGGCCGGGATCGAGACGAGGAGGCCGACGAGGACGGCGGCGGATCGAAGGAGCATGTTCCCTCTTTCGTGTGGATCGGCGGGCGGGGCACCGGGTGTAGCGCACGAGACGTCGCGGGTATCGACGCGAGCGATGCATTTCGGCTCGCCCCGACCGCTCGGTCGGTGCCGAAGCACGGGTCGACCGATCGTCGGCGGATCGGAATCAGGCGTCGCCGATTCGGCGAACGGCGGCGGTTCACGGCGATCAGGTCCGCGAAGATCGCCGCGATTTCGGGTCAGCTGTGGAAGTTGGGTCAGCCGTTGAAGAAGTCATGCGGGGCTGCGGCGGCCCCTCGCGGCCGATCTCTGCGTTGACCCCATCATCCGGATCGAGATGAATCGGCGATTCGCCTCCGGATGCGCGCCTTGATCTCGGCCGCGAGGAACTCGCCTCGCACCCACAGCACTTCTTCAACGGACTGCTAGTGGCCGACGTCCAGCTCGAACGTACCGTGGTGGAACTCTGCGTACTCGTTGAGGAATCGTGCGTCGGCATTCTCCGCGAACGAGAAGATGCGGCCTTCGAGCGAGGGGTCGCGCGCGTGCCAGACCTGAAAGACGATCCTTCCGTCATCGACACCCAGTATGCCGATGTTTGCGCGCTCCGCCTGGATGACCAACTTGCCCGTGCGGGCCGAGCAGGTCAGCCGGGAGCGCGCGGCGTCGAATATGCGGTACGCTTCGGAGAGCGGGACGGTCAGCGAGCGGTTCCCGCGGACCGCCGAGAGGCAGTAGACGTAGTAGTTCGTCATGCCTTCGCCGTAGACGCGGTTCATGACCTCCGCGAGGACGACCGGATCGTCATTCACGCCTCGGACCATGGGGACGTTGTTCAGCATTCCGACGCCCGCGTTGCGAACCCGGCGCACCGCCTCGACCGCTTCTGGCGTGAACTCGCGTGGATGGCTGAAGTGGTGTCCGATCCAGATGCGGTTCCCGTCATCGGAGTGACGGCCGAGCGACTCCACGAGCGTGTCGTCGTCGAGTATCCGATGAGGATTGAACGCGAAGATCTTGGCGGAAATGCGAATGTCCGTCACGGACTCTACGCCTCGGATCGCGGCGAGCATCGCATCGATCCTCGGCGTCGACAGGATGAGCGGCTCGCCGCCCGTGATCACGACGCTCGTGACCTCAGGGTGCTCGGTCAACCACGCCGCGACCTTCTCCGGTGACGCGGTCGTCACCTCCTCGTCGCCATTGAGCTGGGTCTTGCGGAAGCAGTAGCGGCATATGGCGGCGCAGGTGTCCGTCACGAGGAGGTTGATCTGCGACTCGTACTTCCGCTGCACGCCGGGAATGGCGTGGTCGTCCAGCTCGTGAAGATGGTCCGGGTCGAGGTTGTCCAACAGCTCTTCGGCCATCGGCATGACGATCCGGCGAAGCGGGTCGTCGGGATCGTCCCAGTTGATCAGGGCGTCGTAGTACGAATTCGTCCTGAATGCGAACGTCCGAGAGACGTCCGCGAGCTTCTCGGCCTCATCGGGAGAGACGTGCGGGTGCTGATCGAGTCGATTGCGGTACTGAACCATGCTTTGAACTCACTTCATCCACGTTCGTGCTTCGCTGAGAACGAGGTCCGAGCCGGACCGCTGAATCGGGCACGCGCGGGTCGGGTCGTGGAATGGATATCGTAGGGGGGCGGTGTGCGCAAGATTCGGGTGACCGGTCGAGGGCCGCCGGTGGGAGAGCGCCGCCTTCGAATGATCTCGCGCTGGTCGATACAGAGGAGCCGTCTCGGCCCCGCGTGACCTCTCCGGGTCACCTCTCGGAGCCCCGGGCGAATCAGCGCGTTCTCGAAGCGGACCCGCTGCCCTGTCTCCGCCGAGCGCTCCGGGTCAGCGCCCGGAGGCGAGCCGATCGACGCGTTCGCTCCGGCCGTCGGAGTCGGGAGAGGAGAGGTCGCCGAGCCGCGCGAACAGCTCGTCGAAGTCGAACGGCTTCTCGACGAGCGGTCGCTCGCAGCGGGTGGAGAACCCCACGGTCTCGGGCGAGGCGAGGTCGCCGGTGAAGAAGACCACGCGCGACAGGAGGTCCGGCCGGTCCGCCGCGAGCCGGTCGTGCAGGCCGATCCCGCCGATCCCGGGCATCCGGAGATCGCAGAGGACGGCGTCCGCGTCGGAGAGCGACTCGGCGAGCGCCTGCTCGGCGGACTCGGCCTCGCGGACCGTCCAGCCGCGGAGCTCCGCCTCCTCGCGGATCACGGTCCGCACCGCGACGTCGTCGTCGATCACGAGGAGTCTCGAGCCCGGCGAGGGCGTCGCGCTCCGTCGGCCCCGCGCCTCGGGACCGGTCGCCGCCACGCAGGGGAGCCGCACGCGGAACGTCGAGCCGTGCCCGCTCGGCGCGTCCTCGATCGAGAGCGATCCGCCGTGCCCGCGCACGATCGCCCGGGCGATCGACAGCCCGAGCCCGGTCCCGCGGCCCGGCGCCTTGGTCGTGAAGAACGGCTCGAAGATCCGTTCGCGCAGCTCCGCCGGCACGCCGGGCCCCTCGTCGGTCACCGTCAGCTCGATCCGGTCCCCCGATCGCGCGCCGCGGACCGTGACGACGCTCCCCGGCGGCCCCGCCTGCAGCCCGTTGCCGATCAGGTTCGCGAGGACCTGCTCGATGCCGACGCGGTCGACGCTCCCGCGCAGGTCGCTCGCCACCCGCTGGACGACGTGTCGCCCCTCGCGCGTCGCCCGCTCCGGCAGTCCGGAGACGACCCTCCGGACCAGCGCCTCGAGGTCGACCTCCTCGCGCGGGTGGACCGATTGGCCGGCCAGCGCGGAGAGGTTCCGCACGATCCCCCGGCACCGCTCCGCCTGATCCTTGATGATCGTCGCCGGTCGATGTCCCGCGGCCTGCCGCCGCAGGATGTCGGCGTGCCCCAGGATCACGGTCAACGGGTTGTTCAGTTCGTGGGCGACGCCGGAGACGACGGTCCCGAGGGCGCGCAGCTTCTCGTCCCGCTCGAGCGACTGACGCAGCCCCTCGCGTTCCTGCTCCGCCTCGATCCGCCGTCGGTGCGAATCCTCGAGCAGGCAGACGACCAGGCCGACCCCCAGGAGGAGCTGGACCCCGAGGTCGATGAACGAGTTCAGGGAGAGGACGGGGTTCGACTCCCAGTTCGACCCGACCAGGACCGCGGTCGCGTGGATCGACCAGGTGATCGCCAGGCCGATCAGCGCTCCCCGGACGAGGCGGACCCGGGCCCGCGCGTCGCGGAGCGCATGCAGCGAGAGGAGCGCGCCGACCACGATGATCGGGGCCTGGAGCACGAGCAGGTCGTTGATGCCGGGGAGCAGGATCGGCGCCGCGGCCATCGAGAGGACGAGCGGGACGAGCGCCGGACGGAGCCCGCGCGGTACCGGCCGCCCGGAGAGCTGGTGGCTCCCGAGCACGAGCAGCCAGACGAACCACGCCTTCAGCCCCATGTAGACGGAGTAGCAGACGAGCGGCGCCCACCGGCCGTCGGCCCAGAGGAAGTACGACGAGGAGACGTCGTGCGCCCGGAAGAAGCGGACGCTCATCACCGTCAGGGCGAGCGACAGCGCGACGAACGCCCAGAGGAACGTCCGGATCGCGCCCTTCTCCGAGTCGCGGTCGCGGATCGAAGCGAGCACGGCGACGAACACCCAGGCCAGGAAGGTCTGGACGAACAGGCCGCAGAGCGCGAGCAGGTCGAGGATCCGGAGCAGGTACATGCAAGGGCAGCGTGAGCGCGCCGGCCCGTGTCGCTCCGGGAGTCGGGAGAGCGGAGCGGGGAGGTCGGCGACGAGGGACGACCTCCCCACGATACTCCCGCGGCGCGCCGCGGGCCACGCCGCGCTCTCCGCTCAGTCCCCCGGCGCGCGCCGCAGGGTCGCCCGGGCGCGGAGCCCGTCGTGCTCGAACGTGACGCCGGCGTTCGCGTCCGCGAACGACCGGAGGAGCGGCGGGACGCTCGCCTCGTCGCGGGGCGCGGCGGGGTGACCGTACGCCGTCGACTCCAGGGTCGCGGCCCGCGGGTTCCAGACGTAGCGCCCCCCGCCCGGGCAGACCAGGCGCTGGCCGAATCGCCGCTCGTGGAAGAGCACGGGGTCTTCGTCGGGGTGGAGCCGTCGCCACTCGTTCAGGATCCAGAGGTTCCGCCACGACGCGGCCTGCCGGTTCTCCTCCTGCCACTCCCCGAGCAGCGACTCGAGCAGCGCGCCGAACCGTCCGGAGAGTCGGACCGCCACGTGTCGGCCGGGCCACTCGAACGTCGGGGGCGCCTGCGCCGCCGTCGCCGCGTCCGCCGCCGGCCCGCGGTCGAGCGACCGCTTCAGGAGCGCCTCGTTCGGA
>JAUIEL010000327.1 GCA_030428825.1 bacterium | reverse complement strand
TGTCATCCCCTATTGTCGCTCTCGCCCCTTGGCCCTTCCCGGAAGCCTGCGCCGTGCCATCGTCCCTCCCTACCCTCGACCTCTCCCGCCGCGACCGCGCGGCTTTCGTCGGCATGGTCCACCTCTTGCCGCTGCCGGGGTCGTCGCGGTGGGGGGGAGACCTGGCGGCGGTGCGGGCGGCGGCGCGGCGGGACGCCGAGATCCTCCTCGACGGGGGGTGCGACGCGCTGCTGGTCGAGAACATGGGGGACGTGCCGTACCTGAAGGGGGGCGTGCCGCCGGAGACGGTGGCGGCGTTCGCGGTGGCGGCGGAGGAGGTCGCTTCGTTGGGGGCGCCGTTGGGGGTGCAGGTGCTGGCGGCAGCGAACCGCGAGGCGCTCGGAGTGGCGGTGGCGGTCGGGGCGTCGTTCGTCCGGGTCGAGGGGTTCGCGTACGCGCACGTGGCGGACGAGGGGTGGATCGACGCGTCGGCCGGGCCGCTCGCTCGCGCGCGGGCGGCGCTCGGGGCGGACGTCCGGTTCTGGGCCGACGCGAAGAAGAAGCACGCGGCCCACGCGGTGACCGGCGATCTCGACGTCGCCGCGGTCGCGCGGGGGGCGGCGTTCTGCGGGGCGGACGCGGTCGTCGTGACCGGCGGCGAGACGGGGGCGCCGACCGCGCTCGCGGACGTCCGGGCGGCGGCGGCGGCGGGGTTGCCGGTGGTCGTCGGCTCGGGGGTGACGGCGGCGAACGCGGGGGCGTTCGCGACGGAGTGCGCGGCGGTCGTCGTCGGCACGGCGTTGAAGGAGGGGGCCGACTGGCGCGCGCCGGTCGCCCTCGACCGGGTGCGGGCCGTGCGCGCCGCGCTCGACGGCGGAGCGGCCTGAGCGGAGGCGGAGCATGGGCGACGGACGGGACGAACCGGCGGGCGGCGGGGGCGACGTCGTCGAACGACTCGCGACGGCCCGCGACCGGATCGGCGTCGCGTGCGCCTGCCTCGCGGCGCTGGTCGGCGGCGTCGTCCTCTGGATCGGGCCGGAGGAGCTCCGCCGGGAGATCCCGCGTCACCGCGAGATCGGCGCGGGGTTCGTGGTGTTCGGGGTCGTGGCGACCTTCGCGTTCCTCCTCCGCGGGACGGCGGGGTATCGCGCGCGCTCCCTCTTGCTGGCGATGATCGCGGCCGTGGTCGGCGGGTTCGTCGGATGGAGCCTGGTCGGGAAGGCGCGGGACGTCCTCGACCTGCATCGGACGGGAGAGATCCGGCCGGCGAAGGTGGTCGGTCCCGATCTCCGGTTCGACCCCCGGACGCGCAAGGTGCGCTTCCGGACGGAGGTCTCGATCGATGGACGGAGGGCGAAGGTCGAGCTCGACTTTCGCGCGCGGAGAGGGGAGGTCGTCGAGGTGCTGGTCGTCCCGGACCGTCCGACCGTCGTGGTGGGAGGAGGTCTCGGTCGGGACCTGCTCTCCCTGGTCGACGCGGTGATCGGCCGCTGGATCGGCCTGATCTTCGCGCTGCTGACCCTCTTCTGTCTCGTGGCGCTGCCGATCAAGCTCCGCGATGCGCTGCTCGGTCCGCCGGCGGGGGTCGATCCGGACGCCGACCGCCCCTGACCGCCGCGGTCAGAAGACCCGCGCCTCGACGCCGTTGGAGGCGGCGATTCCGCCCGGGGCGCCGGGGTCGGCGACGAGGACCTGCAGGGTGACGGTGGCGGTCGGCGCGTTCGCCGGGACGAGGACCGAGGCGGCGAACCCTCCCGCGCCGGCGCCGGCGCCGGCGAGCGGGACGACGGCGACCTGCGGGAGGAGCGGCGCGACCAGCAGCGGGCAGCCGTTCGCGAGCGGAGTGTCGCCCCGCCCCGTTCCGAACGCGATCAGCGCCGTCGCGCCGCCGAGCGCGTCGTCCAGCGTGACGGTCACCGTCGTCCCCTTGCGCGGGCAACCGTCGAGTCCGAGCGCGGGCACGAAGCCGCCGCTCCCGACGCACCCCGCGCCGTACGCGTTCCCCGGCGCGCTCGCGAGCCACCCGAACAGGTTCCTCGCGTACCGCGTGTTGTCGTTCTTGTGCAGCGACGTGCCGGCGCCGTTCAGGTTGAAGAAGGTGTTCCGGTCGAAGTGGCCGGCCGCGCGCCCCGTCCCGAACTCGAGCACGACGAGCGCGCCGTCCGACACCGTCGCCGGGGTGACCGAGCCGGCCCCCGGGGCGTCGTTCCGGCGGATGTTCCCCTTCGCCTTCGCCAGCACGATCGGCTCGATCCCCGGCAGGAGCGAGGTGACCGTGATCGGCGAGACCCCCTCGCCGTCGAAGACGTTCACGTCGTCCGCGGTCCCGACCGTCCCGTCCGGTCCGGCGAGGATCGGGTGCGTCCCGCGGTCGACGCCGCCGACGACGAAGTCACCCTGCGCGCGCGACACCGCGTACGTCCCGAGGTCCTGGTTCATCTCGAGGTCGAAGCGGTCGAGGAACGGCTGGTCGGACGACGGCGCGTCGCCCCAGTCCGAGCCCCAGTTCGCGTCGCTGATGAAGAGCGCCGCGCCGCCGCCGCAGACCCAGTCCGCCAGGAGGTCGGCGTCGGACGCGCCGTACGGGGCGTTGTTCGAGCCGAGGACGAGCACGTCGACGCCGCTCAGGTCGAGCGCCGCGAGGTTCACCGGACTCGAGCCGCCCGGCCCCTCGGCGACCTGCTGCACCTGGAAACCGTCCCCCTGGAGGAGGAGCGCCAGCTCGCCGAACCCGGTGTTCCCGTTCGCGGTCGAGAGGTCGGCGACGTCCGAGAGGTGGGCGTCGTTCCCGTTCCGGAGGAAGCCGCCGCTCCCCGGGCCGCCGCGGACGAACAGGACGGTCTGCGCGGAGGCGGGGAGCGCGGCGGCGAGGAGGAGGGACGCGACGAGCGAGGGGCGAGGCATGGTGCGGTCTCCGGTCGGTCGGACGGGGGCGGGCGGCCGTCGAGACCCGCCCGAGGATACCGTCGCCCGGCCGAACGGCGGCTCGGAGCGGCTCTCCCTCAGACGAACGCCCGGAGCGCCGTGGCCGCGCTCTCGATCAGGACGCGAACCCCGTCGCGATCCACGGTCTTCCGGACGCCGGGCTTCCGGACGAGCTGAAGCCCGAAGTCGCAGCCGATCTGCCCCATGAACCGGTCGAAGTGCGGAGAGAGCGTGGTGTCGTCGAGCTTCACCTCGACCGGAAGCCACGGCTCCCCGTCGCGGACGATCAGGAAGTCGATCTCATGCTTCTCCTTGTTGCGGAGGAAGCGGAGCTCGAACGTCCCTTCGCCGGTGTCGGTCCAGTGGTGGCACGACTTCAGCCGGTGCGACGCGACGAGGTTCTCGAAGCGCGCCGCGAGGTCGGGCACCTCGCCGCGAGGTCGGGCACCTCGCCGTGGGGGAGGTCAGCGAGCGCGGCTTCATGCTGACCAGATGACGACGTGATGCGAATCTGGTCGTGACCGAAGTTCGATCTTGCACGAAGACGGTCGGCGCGGTCGGGTCCCCGCGAGCGGGTTACCCCCGCGCCTTCCGGGCCAGCGCCGCCTTCACGAACGAGGCGAAGAGCGGGTGGGGCTGGAGCGGCTTGGAGAGGAACTCCGGGTGGTACTGGACCGCCACGAACCACGGGTGGTCGGCGATCTCGACCACCTCGGCGAGGTCGAGCTGTTCGTTGACGCCGGTCACCGCGAGGCCGTGCTCGGCGAGCCGGCCGCGGTAGGCGTTGTTCAGCTCGTAGCGGTGGCGGTGCCGCTCCTGGACGACGTCGCGGCCGTACGCGTCGCGGGCGCGGCCGGAGAGGAGGCGGCACGGCTGGGCGCCGAGGCGCATCGTCCCGCCGAGGTCGGTCACCTCGCGCTGCTCCTCGAGGAGGCAGATGACCGGGTCCTTCGCGTCGGCGTCGTTCTCCGTCGTGTCCGCCCCGTCGAGGCCGAGGACGTTCCGGGCGAACTCGATCACCGCCATCTGAAGGCCGTAGCAGATCCCGAAGTACGGGATCCCCCCCTCGCGCGCGTGCCGGACCGCGTTGATCTTGCCGTAGACGCCGCGCACGCCGAAGCCGCCCGGCACGAGCACGCCGTCGCACCCGGCCAGCACCTCCTCGGCCGGGGTCTCCTCGAGGACCTCCGCGTTGATGCGTCGGACCTTCACCTTCACTCGGTTGGCGATGCCGGCGTGCGCGACCGCCTCGTAGATCGACTTGTACGAGTCCTGCAGCTCGATGTACTTGCCGACGACCGCGATCTCGACCTCGGCGTCCGGGTGCTTCAAGACCTCGACCATGTCGCGCCACGAGCGGGTGTCGGTCTCCGCGTCGGGGAGGGTGAGCTTCTTCGCGATCAGCGCGTCGAGCCCCTGCTCCTGCAGCACCAGCGGGACCTCGTAGATCGAGTGGTCGACGTCCTTCTCCTCGATCACCTCGTGCGGCTCGACGTTGCAGAAGAGGGAGATCTTCCGCTTCAGGTCGTCGGTGATCGGCTTCTCGCAGCGGCAGATCAGGACGTCCGGCTGGATGCCGATCTCGCGCAGCTTGCCGACCGACTGCTGGGTCGGCTTCGTCTTCATCTCGCCGTTGGCGCGGAGGTACGGCAGGAGGGTCATGTGCACGTACATGACGTTCTCGCGGCCGACGTCGAGCCGGAACTGGCGGATCGCCTCGAGGTACGGGTGGCTCTCGATGTCGCCGACCGTGCCGCCGATCTCGGTCAGCACGACGTCGACGTCCGGGCCCGCCAGCGCCGCGACGCACTTCTTGATCTCGTCGGTGACGTGCGGGATGACCTGGACCGTGTCGCCGAGGTACTCGCCGGCGCGCTCCTTCCGGAGGACCTCCTGATAGATCCGGCCGGAGGTGACGTTGCTCGCCCGGGAGAGCGGCGAGTTCGTGAACCGCTCGTAGTGCCCCAGGTCGAGGTCGGTCTCGGTCCCGTCGTCGAGGACGTACACCTCGCCGTGCTGGAACGGGTTCATCGTCCCCGGGTCGACGTTCAGGTACGGATCGAGCTTCTGGATCCGGACTCGAAGTCCGCGGCTCTCGAGGAGGAGGCCGATGCTCGCCGTGGTCAGCCCCTTGCCGAGCGACGAGACGACGCCGCCGGTGATGAAGATGTGCCGGGTCATGGAGCGCTCTCCGCCTCGTCCTTCTGTCGTTCCACGAATCGTCGGTAGTCGTCCGGCGTGTCGATGCCGATCGAGTCGGTCGTCGTCTCGAGCACGCGGATCGGGAGGCCGTGGTGCATCGCGCGGAGCTGCTCGAGCCGTTCGCACTCTTCCAGCGGGGCCGGCGGCAGCGCGGTGAACCGGAACAGGAGCTCGCGCGGGTAGCCGTAGACGCCGAGGTGCTTCCAGGCGAGGCCGCGGGCGCGCGCGTCGTCGAACCGGTCGGCGTACGGCGCGGGGTTCCTCGTGAAGTAGAGCGCGCGTCCCCCGCCGTCGAGGACGGCCTTCACCGCGTGCGGGTCGCGCCAGGTCTCCTCGTCCTCGATGCGCACGGCGAGCGTCCAGATCGAGTCGGGGTCGTCGAGCAGCGCCTCCGCGACGCGGTCGAGGTCGTCCGGGTCGAGGTCCGGCTCGTCCCCCTGGACGTTGACGAAGCCGGCCGCGTCGACGTCGCGCGCCACCTCCGCCATCCGGTCGGTGCCGCTCCGGTGCGCGGGAGAGGTCATGCGCGCCTCGCCGCCGTTCGCCTCGACCGCCCGGACGATCTCCTCGCTGTCGGTGGCGACGATCACCCGGCCGATCCGTCGGGCGCGGCGGACGCGGTCGACGACGTGGCAGACCAACGGGCGGCCGGTCTCGTCGAGGAGGGGCTTGCGGGGGAGGCGGGTGGAGCCGATGCGGGCGGGGATGACGGCGGCCACGAGGCCGCTCACTGCCCGCCTCCCTTCATCGATTCCTGGTTCTCCCGCCGGACGCGCTCCTGCTCCTTCTGGAAGTAGTCGGCGCCGCCGCCGGCCGACGTGCCGATGTACTGGAGCTGCGGGATGCTGTTGTAGAACTGCACGAACGCGATCTGGATGTCGTTGAACGCCTGGACGGCGTCGCGGTCCGCCTGGCCGAGGCCGCGCTCGAGCACGAAGGCCTGGCCGCGCCCGTCCGCCTCGACGAGGATCATGCGGAACGCGTTCTGCCGCATCGACGGGTCCGGTCCGGACAGCGGTCGCGCGTGGTCGAAGAACCCCTCGCCGGCCGCGAACGACACGAAGTCGCGGAGCAGCTCGTCCGGGACGAGCTTGACCGTCGCGTTGTCGCTCGGGCGCGAGTAGAGGTTCTCGAACTGCGGATCCGCCTCGTCTCCGATGCTCAGTTCGGAGTCGGTCCTGAAGTCGTAGTAGGTGACCTTCAGGTGAGAGGCGGCGCCGACGTCGGAGGGGAGCGAGGAGCAGCCGACGGCGATCGGGAGGACGAGGGCGAGGGGGAGAGCGCCGCGGAGTGCCGCGCGGAACGGACGCATCGATCGCTCCCGTTGGAAAACGGTGCAGGCTAGTGGACGCGGGAGGGGCGGTCAAGACGGCCCCGTCCGGCGGCGGCTTCGGAACCGCCCGTCCGTTCCCTACGATCGCGGCCGATCGACCATGTCTCCGCCCTCCCCCGACCTCCCGTCCTTCGACGGCTACGTCGTCCGCAAGGTGAAGCGGGACGGCGCGGTCCACAAGGGACGCGTCTCGATCGCCGCGAAGGACGGCGTCGTCTGCGTGGTGAAGGACCTCGGTCCGATGCGCCCGCTCCTCCGGCGGCTCTACGGGCGACGGAACCTCGCCCGCGAGGCGCGCGCTCTCGAGCGGCTCGCCGACTTCCCGGGGACCCCGCGTCTGATCGAGCGGATCTCGCCCGACGCGATCGCGGTCGAGCACGTCCGCACGCTCCACAAGTACCTTCGGGACAAGATCCCCCGCGAGCAGCTCCCGGCGATCCTCCGCTCGTTCGAGGAGACCGTCGCCGCGCTCCACGCCCGCGGGTTCGTCCACCTCGACCTCCGGCAACGGAAGAACGTCCTGGTGCCGACCGCCGACCGGGTCGTGCTGATCGACTTCGAGAGCAGCCGGGACCTGTCGGGGCCGCTCTCCCGCCGGCTCCTCCTCCCGTGGCTCGCCCGGATCGACCGGGCGGCGGTCCGGAAGTGGAAGGTGAAGCTGGCGCCCGAGATCTGTTCGCCGGAGGAGGTCGAGGCGGTGGCGCGCTACGGCCGCTGGAAGAGGATCTGGCCCTGGAAGCGGCTCGGCCGGGTCGTCCGGCGGTGGTTCGGGGACGACGTCGCCCGCTGAGCCCACTCCCCAACCGACGGGGCGTCCTCCGGCTCCGGCCCCCCACATTTTGTGCTTTTCGGCCGACGGCTCACCTTGACGGTTCCCGGCCGTTGGGCGAGGATCGGGCCGGTCGATGGCGGTGGTTCGAGACCGCGCGCGGCCCTTCTCGCAATTCGTGTGGCGGTCACGGGTTATGGCGGCGGAGGGGTCGGCGGGTCTCCTGACTCAGGAGGTGCGAAACGGTGGGGAACGTCGGCAACATCGAG
The DNA here is from genome assembly GCA_030428825.1 of bacterium. GTDB lineage: Bacteria > Planctomycetota > B15-G4 > B15-G4 > JADJEK01 > JAUIEL01. The sequence goes on along the minus strand of JAUIEL010000327.1, from coordinate 96 downwards.
AAGGTCATGGTCTTCGGGATCCTGGCCATCATCATCTGCATCCTCTGCATCGCGGTCTGGGGCCACAACGCGGTCCCCGAGCCGGCCGGCGCGCGC
>JAUIEL010000326.1 GCA_030428825.1 bacterium | reverse complement strand
CCCTCCCGAGGCGATCGCGACGACCGCTTCGCCCGCCTCGCCCGCCTCGCCCGCCTCGAACGCCTCGCCCGCCTCGAACGACGGTCTCGAGATCGGGCGCTCGGTCGAGGGGCGCCCGATCGAACTCCTCCGGCGAGGCGACCCGGACGGAGAGCGCGTCCTCCTCCTCGCCACGATCCACGGGAACGAGGCGGCGGGGACGCCCCTCCTCCGCCGGCTCGCCGACGAGCTGCGGGCCGCGCCGGAGCGCGCGCGCGGACGTCTCGTCCTCCTCGTGCCGGTCGCGAACCCCGACGGGCTCGCCGCGGGCCGCCGGACGAACGCGCGCGGCGTCGACCTGAACCGGAACTTCCCCGCCGACAACTTCGACCCGTCCCGCCGGCACGGCGCCGCGCCGCTCTCGGAGCCCGAGTCGCGGGCGTTGCTCGAGCTCCTCCGCCGGGAGCGGCCGGTCCGCGTCGTGAGCCTCCACCAGCCGCTCGCGCAGATCGACTGGGACGGCCCCGGCGAGGCGCTGGCGCGCCGCGTCGCCGCGCGCTGCGGTCTCCCCGCGCGTCGGATCGGCAGCCGTCCCGGCTCGCTCGGCTCGTTCGTCGGCGTCGACCTCGGGGTCCCGATCCTGACCGTCGAGCTCCGGCGATCCGACGACCGGCTCGACCGGGACGCCCTCTGGGACCGCTACGGCGACGCCCTCCTCGCGACCCTCGACTGAACGCGCCCCGATCCGTCCTCCGGCGCCTACGATGGCGGGATGCACCGCCGCCCCCTCCTCCTCCTCCTCGACGACTACCTCGCCCGCCACGAGGACGAGGCCGAGACCGTCGCCCGCATGCGAAACCTGATCGAGACGCACGAGGACTGTCTCCTCCGGACCTGCCCGCCGGGACACGTCACCGCCTCGGCCTGGATCGCGTCGCCCGACCGCGAGCGGTTCCTCCTCACCCACCACCGGAAGCTCGACCGCTGGCTGCAGCTCGGCGGCCACGTCGACGGCGAACCCGAGCCGGACGCCGCCGCGCTGCGCGAGGCGCGGGAGGAGTCGGGGATGGAGCGGTTCGAGATCTGCGCCGCCGGCGACCGCCCGCTGGTCGTCGACCTCGACGTTCACGTCATCCCCGCCCGAGGCGACGAGCCGGAGCACGAGCACCACGACTTCCGCTTCCTCCTGATCGCGGCCCCCGGCCAGACCGCGGTCCGGAACGAGGAGTCGAAGGAGCTCCGCTGGTTCCGGAACGACGAGCTCGCGGCGGTCGCGGGGGACGAGTCGGTCGCCCGCCTCGGCCGGAAGGCGATCGCGCTGCTCGAACGCCTCGGGTCCGGCGCGGGCGGCTGACGCGCGCCGCCCCTCATGCTAGAACGACTCGTTCCGGTCTCCGCGGAGCTCCCCATGATCCGATCGCTCGCCGCCCTCCTCGTCGCCGCCTCCCCGCTCGTCGCCGCCGAACACGAACCGATCCGGCTGGTGTCGGACTTCGCGCTCTCCCCGGACGGGCGCCGGATCGCGTTCGCCTGGGCCGGCGACGTCTGGTCCGCGGCGCTCGACGACGGGCTCGCGCGCCCGCTGACGCGCGACCCGGCCGACGACCGCGAACCGCGCTTCTCGCCCGACGGACGGGAGCTCGCGTTCACGAGCAACCGGGACGGCGGGTACCAGGTGTACGTGATGCCCGCCCGCGGCGGACCGGCCGAGCGGATCACGCACCACTCCGAGGACCACTCCGTCCTCGAGTGGACGCCGGACGGGGCCGGGCTCGTCGTCCGGAGCGCGCGCGACCACTTCTGGCGGTCGAGCTCGCGGCTGTTCGTGGTCGAGCGGGGCCGGCGGGCGCCGGAGCACCTCCTGTTCGACGCGGCCGTGGAGGACGGGCGCCTCTCGCCGGACGGGCGCCGGGTCCTGTTCACGCGGGAGGGGACGAGGACGCACCGGAAGGGGTACGTCGGCTCGCAGGCGTCGCAGATCTGGCTGTTCGACCGCGACGCCGGCGAGTACCTCGAGCTCCTCCGCGACGACCTCGGCTACCGCTCGCCGCGCTGGAAGCCGGACGGCCGCGGCTTCTACTACGTCGGCCGCCAGTCCGGATCGTTCGAGCTCTGGGAGCACGACCTCGACTCCGGGGACCGTCGCCGGCTGACCACGCACGGGGACGACACCGTCTTCACCCCCGCCGTCTCGCGCGACGGGACGACGATCGTCTACCGGCACCTCTTCGACCTCTGGCTCCTCCGGCCGGGCTCCGGCGCCCCGCCGCGGCGGCTCGAGCTCCGGAACGCGGGCGAGCCGGTGTTCGACCCGATCCACCGGGAGACGCTGACGCGCGCCGACGAGGCCGCGTTCACCGACGACGGGCTCGAGATCTGCTTCCGGTCCGGCGGCGACCTCTGGGTGATGGACACCGAGCTCCGCGAGCCGATCCGCCTGACCGATTCCGCCGGGACCGAGGGGGACCCTGTCTTCACCGAGGACGGCCGGGCGATCCTCTTCACCGGCGACCTCGACGGCGAGGTCGACGTCTGGCGCGCCGAGCGGAAGGACCCCGAGGCGTACTGGTGGCGGAACTCCGGGTTCGAGCTGAAGAAGCTGACCGACGACGCGGCGGTCGAGCACTCGCTCCGCCGCGGACCGGACGGCCGCTTCGCGTTCGTCTCCGGGCTCGGCGAGCTGGTGGTGATGGACGAGCACGGCCAGGGCCGGAAGACGATCGTCTCCGGCTGGGACTCGCCCGACTTCGACTGGTCGCCGGACGGGAACTGGCTGGCGTACTCGAGGAACGACGACGACTTCAACGAGGACGTCTGGATCGCGCCGATCGACGGGTCGCGGGCGCCGTTCAACGTCTCGGTCCACCCGGACAACGACTCCGGTCCCGCCTGGTCGCCCGACGGGAAGGTGCTCGCCTTCACCGGGCGCCGCTCCGACCAGGAGGTCGACGTCTACTACGTCTGGCTCCGCGCGAGCGACGACGAGGAGGACTCGCGTGACCGCCGCCTCGAGAAGGCGCTCGAGAAGATGAAGAAGGAGCGAAAGGAGAAGTCGAAGGGGAAGAAGACCGACGCGCCGAAGAAGGAGGACGACGCGGACGGCGACGACGGGAAGGACGACGACGAGGACGACGACGCGAAGGCGGAGAAGAAGGAGGAGTCGAAGAAGGAGAAGAAGGGGAAGGACGAGGTCGAGGTCGTCATCGACTTCGACGGGCTCCGCGACCGGATCCACCGGATCTCGACGCCGAACTCGTACGACGGCGGCCTGTACTGGATCGAGGACGACAAGCTCGCCTTCTACTCGTCGGCCGGCCCGTCCGGGCGCGCGACGTACACCGTCGAGTTCCCCGACGAGCTGAAGCCGAAGAAGCTCACCTCCTCCTCCCTCTCCGGGCGGGTGCGCCTCGAGAAGGCGAAGAAGATCGGCGGGGTCAGCGACGGCAAGCCGGCGGTCCTGAGCAGCAAGGGATCGCTGACGACCTACGCCTTCTCGGCGAAGCAGGAGCACGACGCCGCCGACCGGAACGGCGCCGCCTTCGTCGAGGGGTGGCGCGCGATGCGCGACCGGTTCTACGACGAGCGGCTGAACAACCGCGACTGGGAGGCGATCCGGCGCAAGTACGAGCCGGCGGCGCGCACGGCCGTCGACGCGGACCAGCTCCGCGAGGTCGGCAACATGATGCTCGGCGAGCTGAACGCCTCGCACCTCGGCTTCTCGGTCTTCGCCTCCTCCCCGCGCGGCGACGAGCCGTTCACCGACGTGACCGCGCACCTCGGCGTCCGGTTCGACCCCGAGTTCGAGGGGCCGGGCTGGAGGGTCCGCGACGTCCTCCCGGGCGGCCCGGCCTCCGAACGCACCTCGCGCCTCGAGGCGGGCGAGGTCGTCCTGTCGGTCGACGGGACGGCGGTCTCGCCGGCGACCGACCCGACGCTCGTCCTGAACGGCGACCTCGCGCGCGACGTCCGCCTGAAGGTGCGGGGCGGCGACGGCGCGGTCCGGGAGGTGACGATCCGCCCGATCTCGTACCGGTCGGCCCGGTCCCTCCTGTACGACGCGTGGCTCGAGTCGAACCGCCGGCGCGTCGACGAGGCGTCCGGAGGGACGCTCGGCTACCTCCACATCCGGGGCATGAACTGGTCGAGCTTCCTGAAGTTCGAGGAGGAGCTCTACAAGGTCGGGTACGGCAAGGACGGCCTCGTCGTCGACGTCCGGAAGAACGGCGGCGGCTCGACGACCGACCACCTGCTGACCGCGCTCACGCAGCCGGTCCACGCGGTCACCGTCCCGCGCGGCGGCGGTCCGGGGTATCCGCACGACCGGAAGGTGTACGCGACCTGGAACAAGCCGATCGTCGTGCTCTGCGACCAGGACAGCTTCTCGAACGCCGAGATCTTCTCGCACGCGATCAAGCACCTCGAGCGCGGGACGCTGGTCGGCGCGCCGACGGCGGGCGGCGTGATCAGCACCGGCAGCCAGCGCCTGCTCGATCGGTTCGGCATGGTCCGGATGCCGTTCCGCGGGTGGTACCTCCTCGACACGGGCGAGGACATGGAGCGGAACGGCTGCGTCCCGCACCACGTCGTCTGGCCGTGGCCCGGAGAGCTGCCGCGCGGCGAGGACGTCCAGCTCGAGACCGCGGTCCGCGTGCTGACCGCCGACGTCGAGGAGTGGAAGGCCCGCCCGCGCCCGGCGCTCCGGAAGGCGTCCGAGCGCGACCGAGGCTGAGGGGGCGGGGAGGCGGGTCCGCCCGGGATCAGACCCGCCGCTCGACGCCGAGGATCTCGAAGATCGAGTCCTTCAGCTCGCGGAAGCGGCGGTCGTCCGGGTCGCGGGGGCGGTCGAGCGGGTTGTCCAGGACGGAGTGGATCGTCGCCGGCCGGCGCGTCATGACGGCGACGCGATCCGCCAGCTCGACCGCCTCTTCCACGTCGTGCGTGACGAGGATGCAGGTCTTCCCCGTCTCCTGCCAGATCCGGACGATCTCGCGCCGCATCTCGAGCCGCGTGAACGCGTCGAGCGCGCCGAACGGCTCGTCGAGGTAGAGGACGTCCGGCTCGACCGCGAGCGCGCGCGCGAACTCGACGCGCTGTTTCATCCCGCCCGACAGCTCGCTCGGGTACGCCTTCTCGAACCCCTCCAGTCCGACGAGGCGGATGTACCGCATCGCGATCTCGTGCTTCTCCTCGAACGGGAGGTCGCCGAGGCCGAACGCGATGTTGTCCCAGACCGAGTACCACGGGAAGATCCCGGTCTCCTGGAACACGAAGACGCGCTTCCGCGACGGCTTCCGGACGACCTCGCCGTCGATCTCGATCGCGCCGGTCGAGGCGGTCTCGAAGCCGGCGAGACAGTTCAGCAGGGTCGACTTCCCGCAACCGGACGGACCGACGATGGCGAGGAACTCCCCCTCGACGACGGAGAGGTTGACGCCGTCGAGGACGTGGACCTCCTCCCCCTTGTCGTTCACGAACGTCTTCTGGACGTCGCGCACGGAGATCTTCGTCGTCATCGTCGGCTCATCCCCCGGCGGGCCAGCGCCGCCGACTCGATCCGCGACATCCCCGAGTCGAGCAGCAGCCCGATGATCGCGATCACGACCATCGCCGCCTCGACGTGATCGAAACGGATCGCGTTGCGCGAGTCGTTCACCTGGAAGCCGAGGCCACGCTCGACCCCGACCATCTCCGCCGCGACCACGACGACCCACGAGATCCCGAGCGCGAGCCGCAGCCCGGTCAGGATCTGGGGCATCGCCGCCGGCACGAGGACCCGCCGGAAGAACGGAAGGCCCTCCACGCCGAAGTTCCGAGCCGATCGGATGAACTTCTGTTCGACGGACCCCACCGCCGAGGTCGTCGCGGTGACGATCGGGAAGAACGACGCGAGAAAGACGAGGAAGATCGCGGAGAAGTCCGCCGACAGGAGCCCGTGCCCGCCGAACATCAGCACCGCGATCGGGATCCAGGCGATCGGCGAGATCGGGCGCAGCGCCTGGATGACCGGGTTGAACGTCATCATGCAGCGCGGCGACCACCCGAGGAGGATCCCCAGCGGGATGCCGATCGCCGCCGCGAGACTGAATCCCCACGACACGCGGAAGACCGACGCCACGATGTTCTTCCAGAGGTGGCCGGCCGCCATCACCTCGCCGATGCCGACCATCGTGAGCCACGGGCCCGCGACCTCCGCGACCCCGTGCCCGAGGGTCAACAGGTGCCACGTTCCGACGAAGAGGGCGAAGCCGAGGGCGGCGAAGGCGATCGATCGGAGTCTCATCGTCCCGTCTCCTGGAGCGGCATGGCGGGGAGACGGCCTCGCTCGAAGCGCGGGTCGCAGAAGTCGAGGAAGTCGAACGGATCGTCCGGCGTCACCGGACGCTTCCCGAAGAAACCGAGCCGATTCGCCCAGCTCAGGATTTCCTCGAACTCCTCCCTCGCGAGTTCCAGCTCCGTGTACTTCACGCGATCGGGAGGCTTCGTCAGCACCCACTTCAGCAGTTCCGGATTCTGGTTGTAGTACCGCTGCTGGGCGGCGATGACCGCGGCCTGAAGCCTCGGCGTGTGGCCGAACTCCTTCGAGATGACGACCTTCCCCCCCGTTCGATCCTCGGCGGTCGCGTCGCCCTCGAGGACCAGCCCTTCGAGAAGGCGCTCGTCCCCCTCGTCCAGCCACTTCCCCGACGCCGTGATGCCGGTGACCAGCTCCTGCACCAGCGCCGGGTCCGTTTCGATCAACTCCTGCGTGACGATCAGGACGCACGAGATGAAGTTCGGCCAGATGTCCTTCGTGTGATGGAGCACGCGACCCGACCCGTCCATCTCCGCCTGGGCGCAGAACGGCTCGCCGACGATGTAGCTCTCGAACGTCCCCGCTCGCAACGCGGCGGGCATGTCCGGCGGCGGAAAGTCGAGCAGCTTCAGGTCGTGCTCGGCGAAGCCGTAGTCCTGCTTCATCTTCTCGACCAGGATGCGTTGGTTCGCGTACCGATGCGGAATCGCCATCGTCGTCCCTCGCAGGTCGGCGAACGACTGGTAGTCCGAGTCCTTCCGCACGACGATCGCCGTCCCGTCCCGGTGACCGAGGTGGACGATCTTCACCGGCTTGGTCCCCTCCCGCGCGAGCTGCATCGCCAGGGGAGCGAGGAGGAACGCCGCGTGCAGATTCCCTCCGAGGATGGCCTCGGTCATCTCGGGCCAGCTCTGGTATCGCTGTGACCGAAACACCGTTCCCGTGTCGTTCTGTTCCGTCACCCAACTGGTGACGGGGCAGGTGAGGTGTCACGTCACGGGGAGGTGGCCGACGATCAGCTGCTCACGCCCCTTCTTCTTGAACCAATCGAGGTTCATGAGGCCGTGCGCGAACGTGATCGCGGACAGGAACGCCGCGAAGGCGAGGAGGAGCCGGAGAGCCTGATTCATCGGAGCATCACGAAACGGCCGGGCGGGTCCGCCGGCCGGACGAATACCGGGCCGGAACGGGTCCAGGAACATCGTCGTTCCGGGCGCCGCGACCGTAGCGGACTGCCGCGGTCGCCGACGCCCACGGCCGCGTTGCCGTGAAGGGAGAGAGAGTAGCCGACCGGCGGGAGTTTTC
>JAUIEL010000325.1 GCA_030428825.1 bacterium | reverse complement strand
TCGTCGTCCTCCGAGCGCGTCTCCGCCTGACCGCCCCGCTCTTCTCCGCCGCCCTCGTCGTGCTCGTCGTCCCGCTCGAGCGGCTGCTGCCGGCGGCGCTCTCCGTCCCCGCGTTCGCGCGCCCCGTCGACCTCCTCGCCGATCGCGTCGGTCCGCTCCCCGAGGTCCCGGCCGAGGGCGGGCCGGTCGAGATCGTCCTGACCGGCGATGCGGCCGCGGAGCGCGCGTCGGGGAACGCCGCCGCGCCCCCCGCCTCCGCGCCCCCCGGCGTCCGGCCGACGCCGGGGGCGTGGCTCGCCCTCGTCTGGGCGGCGGTCGCGGCGGCGTTGCTCGGCGGCACCGTGCGGCACCAGCTCCGCGCGCGGCGGCTGGTGAGGAACGCCCTCCCGGTCGACGGCCCTCTCGCCGACGAGTGCGCGCGGCTGGCGCGAGACATCGGCGTCCGGAGGACGGTTCGCTGCGTCGAGAGCGAGGATCTGTCGTCGCCGGCGACCTGGGGCGTGTTCCGTCCGGTCGTCGCGCTCCCGCTCGGCCTCGCCGCCTCGCTCGCGCCGGCCGAACGCCGGTGGATCCTCCTCCACGAGCTGCACCACGTGCGGCGCGCCGACGTCCTGCAGCAGCTCGGTCAGCGACTGCTGCAGATCGCGTGGTGGTTCGACCCGTGCGTCTGGCTGGCGAACCGGATGGTCGACCGGCAGCGGGAGTGCCTCTGCGACGACGACGCGCTCCGGCGGCTCGACAAGCGCGAGCGAACCGGAGGGGCCCGCGCGTTCGTCAAGGTGCTCGAGGGCGCTCGGGCGGCGCCGGCCGCGCCCGGGCTCGTCGGGCTCTGGAACGAGCCGCGGTTCGTGAAGCGGCGATTGCGGCGGCTGCTCGACGACCCGACCGGGCCGGCGGCGGGGCGGGCGTTCCTCGCGCTCTCCGTCGTGGTGGCGCTCGCGCTCCCCGCGGCGCGGTCCTTGGTCGGCCCGCTCCCCGCCGCGACGTCCGGTCCGGACGAGACCGCCGAGATGGCGGTCGCCTGGCTGCTGGAGCATCAGCTCGCGGACGGACGCTGGGAGGCGGGGCACGCGAAGCGCCGCGAGCACGCCGGGACGAACGACGTCGGCGTCACCGCGCTGGCGGCGATGGCCCTGCTCGACGCGCCGGCGAGGTCGGCGGCCGTCGACTCGGCGGTCGCCGCGGCCGTCCGGTACCTCCTCGTGATCCAGGAGCCGGAGTCGGGGCTCCTCGGCGATCAGGGCGGGCTGAAGTTCGTCTACAACCACGGCTACGCCACGCTCGCGCTGGCGCGGGCGCGGGACGCCCGCGAGGAGCTCGTGCCGCTCGCGCGGCTCCAGGCGGCGGTCGACTTCATCGAGCGGACACGCAATCCGCGCGGAGGCTGGCGCTACGGCGTCTTGACCGACGGGCAGAACGACACGTCGGTCACCGGCCTCATGCTCCACGCCCTCGCCGCCGCGCGCGACGCGGGGGCGACGGTCGAACGGGCCGCGTTCGAGGACGGGCTGCGGTACCTCGACGCGATGACCGACCGCCGCACGGGGCGCACGGGCTACGCCACGAAGGGGCGGTGGTCGGCGCGGCTGACGGCCGGCACGGCCGAGGCGTTCCCTCCCGACCGGACCGAGGCGCTCACCGCGGTCGCCCTCTCCGCGCGCCTCGCCGTCGGCCTCGACCGGGCCGCGGCGCCGGAGCTGGCGCCGAGCTTCGCGCGGCTCGACGCGCGGCCGCCCGAGTGGGCCGGCGGCGGCGTCGACTTCTACTACTGGTGGTACGGCACCGAGGCGATGCGTCGACTGGGGGGCGAGGCGTGGACCGAGTGGCGGGACCGCCTGGTCGAGACCCTCACCGATCGCCAGACGACGGCCGGCGAAGCCGCCGGTTCGTGGCCGGCCGAGGACGCCTGGAGCGGGCTCGGAGGCCGGGTGTACGCCACCGCGCTGAACCTCCTCAGCTTGCGCGCCGCCACCCGCTGACCCTCACGCGTCCTCCGCCAGGGCCCTCATCTTCTCGTAGTAGTTCAGGCGGAGCCACGTCGCGACCCCCTCGTCCTCGATCCAGAGCCCGGTCATCGACCGGTAGGCGAGCTTCCCTCCGAGTTCGACCGTGAGCAGCACCCGGTCCGAGTCGAAGAGGCAGAGGTTCACGAACGGGAGCGGGCGACCTCGTTCGATGCGGAACGTGGTCCAGCCGGTCGGGATGTCCGCGTCGACGAAGTCCGCGTACGCCCGCATCGCCGGCGAGTCGACGTTGGTGATCCGCTCGGCCTGATGGCCGTCCTTCAGGCACCATTCGCGGAGCCCCTCGTACCAGCGGACCGAGCTCTCCGACGGGTTGTGATGGAGGGGTCGGCCGTTCGGGCCGAGTCGGACCGTCCCGTCCGGATCGGTCTCGACCGGAGGGGCCTCCCGAAGCTGCATGAGACGGATGCAGGTCGCGCTCTCCCTCGCGCGGTTCAGCGTGGCGAACAGGTCGTCGACCGTCTCGATCTTCCTCACGCTCGCCGAGGAGAGCGCGGCCGGCAGCAGCTCCATCACGCGATCGACGGACGCTCCGATCCTCGCCACGTCGTCGTCCGTACGCCGGGACCTCCGGAGCTGGACGTGCACCAGGAGGCAGAGCATCCCGAGGAAGAGCGCCGCGAAGTAGAGGCTGATCTGTCCGAGCGCGGCGGCTTCGAAGAAGAGACCGGTCACGGTGAGGCCGACCGCGGTCGTGACCAGGATGTAGCTGAGCGGCCGCGAGAGCGCGACCTCCTCCAGGGCGTCCGGGTGCCGGAAGATCCAGGCGGTGACCGCGAGCAGGGCGAGGATCGCGACGACCAGCCCGACCTTGAAACCGACCTCTCCTCCGGCGGCGGCGTCCGCGGCGAGGACGAGCGCGGGCCCGCTCACCGGGTCACCACGAGGAGACCCGCGCTGACGGCGAGCCAGGCGACGAGGCCGGCCGCGATCGCCGCGGTCGTCGAGGTCCGGTCGAGCGACACGTGGACGGCGAGGGTCATGGCGAGGAGCCCGACGAGACCGATCGCGATCCCGCCGAGGCCGCTCCGCACCCCGGCCGCCCCGGCGACGTTCGCGAGGATGAACAGCCCCGCGATCGAACGGACCGGGATCATCGAGAGGACCCCGGCGATCTTCGACTGGTTCAGTTCGCCGAGCGCCTTGATGGCGACCGCGCTCAGGCCGGTGACCAGGAAGACGAACGCGTACTCACCGAGCTTCGACATGACGACTCCGTTCGAGGGCTCGAGGGGCGCCCCGCGGGACAGCATGGAGAACGGCGGCGGCGCGTCAAGCCGGCGGGCGGAAGACGGCGAGCCAGACCGTCTCGGTGTCGGGCGCGGTCCGGTCGACGCGGTGCCGGACATGCGCCGGGATGTCGACGTGGTCGCCCGGGCCGAGTTCGACGGTTCGCCCGTCGGCGAACCGGAGCGTCGCGCGGCCGGACAGGACCGCGACCCACTCGTCCTGGTCCTGGTCGTACCAGAACCCGTCCGGCGATCGGTGGCCGCGGGAGACGATCCGCTCGACGCGCACGCCTTCGGAGCGGGCGAGGAGGTCGACGCGCTCCTCGGGGAGCGCGCGCGGGATGTCGTCGAACAGGTTCGCCACGTCCACGTCCGTCCCTCCGCGCCACCGTCGGTCCGACGGGAGGGTAGCATGCGCCCCTCGCACGCTCCGGGGCCCCTCGTGCCGACACTCGCCGCCCTCCTCGTCGCCGCGTCCGCGCTCGCGTCCGAACGGACGCTCGCGCCGGGTCGCCCGATCACGGGGACGATCGACGCGTCCGCGGTCGAGGTGACCTCGCCCGGGCTCGAGGCGGCGCGCGCCGACGACGCGGCGCCCGCTCGCGGCGTCGCGTTCATCCTCGCGCCCGAGCTCGCCGGGCCGGTGACCCTGACCCTGCGCGGGTGGGGGTTCGACGGCTACCTGATCGTCCGGGACGTGGCGGGCGAGGCGATCGCGGAGGACGACGACGGCCATTACTGGGCCCACTCGCGGGTCGCCCTCGCCGACGCGGCCGCGGCGCGGACGGTCTGGGCGGTGGCCCGGCGCGGCGGCGCCGGCGAGTTCGAGCTCCGCGCGACGGCGGGGGAGGCGGCGCCGCTCGGCCCCGACGAAGAGCGACGGCTCCTCGAGGACGACGCCGACCGGACGCTCGCGGCCCTCCGCGGCGGCGCGCCGGCCGACGACGTCGTCCTCCGCTCGCTCGCGTCGTCGCTCCTCGACCTCGAGGCGCCGCGTCGGCCGGCGGAGCTGCTGCGGGAGGTCGTGCGGCTCCGCTCGGCGCGGCTCGGCGAGCGACACGAGCGGGTCGGCGTGGCGCTGAACGACCTCGGCCTCGCGCTCTCCGACGACGGCGAGTTCGAAGGCGCGCGCGACACCCTCCTCCGCGCGCTCGACGTGCTGACCGAGGCCCTCGGCGAGGAGCACCGGAACACGCTGTCGACGATCGGGAACCTCGGCACCGTCGAGCGGTCGCTCGGCGAGCTGGCGTCGGCGGAGCGGCTCTTCGCCAGGGTCGTCGCAGCGAAGGAGCGGGCCGAGCCGCCCGATCCGGTCGCCCTCGCGAGCGCGCGGCTGAACCTCGCGGTGGTGCGGCTCGATCGGGGAGAGCTCGACGCCGCGGCGTCGCCGCTCACGGAGGCCGCCGACGTGTTCGACGCGGCCCTCGGTCCCGAGCACGGACTGACCCTGATCGCGCGGTCGCACCTCGCGACGCTCCACCAGGCGCGCGAGCGTCACGACCTCGCGCTCCCGCTCCTCGACGCGATCCTCGACGCCCACCGGCGGCGGCTCGGCGAGGAGAACCCGCAGACCGCGCTCTCGAGGAACAACCGCGCGGTCTGCCTCCGGAACCTCGATCGCCTCGACGAGGCGCGGGACGAGTACGAGCGGGCGATCGACGTGTTCGAGCGGACGGTCGGTCCGACCCACCCGCGCACGCTCCACACGCTCGGGAACCTCGGCCAGGTCCTCGTCCGCCTGGCCGATCTCGCCCGGGCCGCGCGGGTGCTCGAGGAGGTCGCCGACCGCTGCCGCGCGCGGTGGGGGGACGACCATCCGGACACCGGGATGGCGATGGCCGCGTACGCGGGCGTCCTGCGCCGCCTCGGGAGGACGGACGAGGAGGGGAGGTTGCTCGAGGACGCCGTCGCGATCCTCGGCCGGCGTCTCGGACCGGACCACCCGAGCACGCTGTTCGCGTTGAACGAGCTGGCGATCCATCGCGGGAACGCCGGCGACGACGCGGGGTCGCTCGATCTGCTGCGGCGCGTGGTCCGACGGCGCGCGGACCGTCTCGGAGACGATCACCCCGAGACGCTCCTCGCGCGGGTGAACGAGGCGTACGCGCTCCACCGGGAGGGCGAATCCGAGGCGGCGATCGAGATCCTCGAGCGGTGCGTCGACGGCTTCGAGGCGCGACTCGGGCCGGACCACCCGGAGACGCTCGGCGCGCTCGACACGCTCGTCCTGGTCCTGCACGGGGTCGAGCGGTACGACGAGGCGCGAGCCGCGGCGCTCCGGTCGCTCGACGGAACCGCGCGCCGCCACCTCGACCGACTCGCCGCGCGGACGGAGGAGGAGCGGCTGCGGACGGTGTCCGCGGACGCGTCGCGGCTCTCGTGGCTGCTCAGTCAGCCGGTCGACGCCGACTCCCTTCGCGCCGAACACGAGGCGGTCCTCCGGTGGAAGGGGCAGGTGGCGCGGAGTCTCCGGCGCGACCGCGAGGCGCTGCTCGACGCGGCCGACGACGCGACGCGGCGCGAGATCGAGCGGTTGAGCGGGAGACGACGTCGCCTCGCGCGGGCGACCGAGGAACGGGCGATCGGAGACGAGGAGGACGTGCGGCGACTCCGCGACGAGGTCGACGAGCTGGAGCGGAGGCTGCTCGCGCGGCTCGACGGGAGCGCGGGCGCGGCGCGGATCGGCTGGCGCGAGCTCCGGCGGGCGATCCCCGACGACGCGGCGTTCATCGACCTCCTCGTCTTCGATCGCCACCAGGTGCCCGAGCGGGAGGAGGGCGCGCCGCCGGGGACGCTCTCGGTCGTGCCGTCGCTGATGGCGTACGTGGTCCGTCCGGGGACCGACCGGGTGATGCGGCGCGTGGTGGGGCGGCTCGACGAGCTCGAGGCGGACGTGGCGCGGCTCGTCGGCGGGGTCGAGGCAGGGCGCGGGCGGCCGGCGCTCCCGGACGTCGTTCCGTCCGCGCCCGACGCGGCCTCGGCCCTCTACCGGCGGCTGTTCGAGCCGTACGAGGAGCTGCTCGAGGGCGTCGAGCACGTCATCGTCAGTCCGGACCGGTTCGTCGGCGCGGTGCCGTTCGGGGCCCTGCGCGACGGCGAAGGGCGGTACCTCGTCGAGCGGTTCCGGTTCTCGTACGTCTCCGACGCCGGGCTCCTCTGCGAGCTCGCGGCGACCGACCGGCGCGACGGCCGGGGCGGCGTGTTGGCGGTCGGCGACGTCGACTACGGGCGCGGCGACGATTGGGCCCCGCTCCCCGGGACCTCGCTCGAGCTCGACGACCTGGCGCGGAGGTTCGCCGACGTCGAGATCCTGCGCGGCGCGGACGCCACGGCCGCGGCCCTGAGGAAGCACCTCCCCGCCGCGCGCCTCGCGCACCTCGCGACGCACGGTTTCTTCGTCGGGCGCCCGCGGCCGGCGACGGCGGAACCGAGGCTCCGGCGGGGTGTGCACGAGGCGCTCCTCGAGGACGCGCCGCCCGGCGCGCGCGCGGGGCTCGTCCTCGCCGGCGGGAACGATCGGGAGGCCGACGCGATCCTCAGCGCGGACGAGGTCGGGTGGCTCGCGCTCTCGGGTGTCGACCTCGTGGTCCTCTCGGCGTGCAGCACCGGGCTCGGCACCGCGTTCGGCGGGGAGGGGATGCAGAGCCTCCAGCGCGCGTTCCACGTCGCGGGTGCGCGGACCGTCGTCGCGTCGCTCTGGAAGGTCGACGACGCGGCGACGGCCGACCTGATGCGCGCGTTCTATCGCGCCCGCTTCGACGACGGCGCCTCCGCCGCCGAGGCGCTCCGGACGGCGCGGCTCGAGCTGCTCGAACGGAACCGAGCCGCGTTCGGGGACGCGCGGCCGGCGACGTGGGGCGCGTTCGTGCTGAGCGGCGACTGGCGCTGATCGAGGGCGAGGAGCGCGGCGGCCTTCTCGAGATCTCCCGGTTTTCTCGCGGGATGGAACGGCGTCCGAGGGGCCCCGAGGCGTGCGTCCGCGAGCCGCGGCGCCACGTTCCCTCCCTCGGAGTGCTCCCATGAGTTCGAGACTCGCATCCCTCTTCGTCGCTTCCGCCCGTCCCGTCGTCCTCGGCGGCGCCGTGGCCGCGGTGGCGAGGCACGTCATCGCCATCGGAGTCGGCGCGGGGGTGAGCGCGGCGATCGTCGCGGATGCGGCGGCCAACGAGATCGCCGCCGCCCGAGAGGAGTTCGTCGACATCACGCTGTGCGTGCTCGCCAACGAATGGGCGAACGCCCACCTCGCCTGCTTCGACCTCCACTGCCCCGAGCACTCGACCGAGGTCTGGATCGGGCTCTCGGACCTGCTGACGAAAATGGGCTGCTGAGCGACCCG
>JAUIEL010000324.1 GCA_030428825.1 bacterium | reverse complement strand
CCACGTCGGCGGAGGGGTTCGGCGCGGCCGTCGCGACGGCGGGGGACGTGAACGGGGACGGCATCGGCGACGTTCTCGTCGGTGCCGACGGATTCACCGGAGCCTTGCCGCAGGAGGGGGCCGCGTGCCTCTTCCTCGGCCGGGGGACGACCGCCGCCACGTTCGTCCCCCGGCAGCGTCGGGTCGACGGGAGCACCGTGGCTCGGCTCGGTCGGTTCGAGGGGGCGCTGCGTCTCTCGGCGCTCGGCCGCTCGCCGTTCGGTCGCGTCCGCGCGGCCCTCGAGACGGAGGTGAAGCCGTTCGGGGTCCCGTTCGACGGAACCGGTACCGGTTCGTCACCCGCAGCGGATCTCGGTCTGGGGGGCGTCGAGCTGAGCCGGATCGAGTCCGGACTCCTCCCCGCCACCGCGTACCGGTGGCGGGCGCGGCTCCGCTACGACACCGCGACGTCGCCGTACCTCGTCGCGTCTCGCTGGTTCGGGCCCCACGGGGATGGCCCGGGAGAGATCGACCTCCGTACGGCGACCTGCTCGCCCGGGGAATCGGCGACTGCCTCGAAGTACGGGACGGGGAAGCCCGGCGCGTTCGGAGTTCCCCAGCTCGACTCGACGACGCCTCCCGTTCTCGGGGGCGAGGTCGAGCTGATCCTCTCCAACGGCCTTCCCGGCGCGGGCCCGGTCCACCTCCTCGTCGGTACGTCCTCCGCCTCGGTCCCGCTCGACGGAGGCACCCTCCTCGTCGGCGGCGTCCTGCTGCTCGTCGACCTGCCGGCGCTCGACGCGGGCGGATCGGCCGTCCTCTCGGTTGCGCTCCCGAACGACGTGGCGGCGTGCGGGACCTCGGTCTTCATGCAGGCGTTGTTCGTCGACCCGGCCGCCGGCGGTCCGATGCTCACCGCGCAGACCCCCGGCCTGCAGTGGACGTTCGGGCACTGACGGGCCGGATCCGCGGCCGGGCGACGGGTCCGTGCGGGAGCGAGGTGGGCGCCCTCAGCCGTCGAGTCGCGGCATCGGCGTCACCTCGCCGTCGTTCTCCCAGTCGAGACGGACCGGCGCGCCGTCCTCGTCGAGGACGACCGTGACCGTCCCGTAGTCCTGCGGCGAGAAGAAGGTCGTCGCGGAGGTCGGGAAGAGGAGCCAGTCGTTCACGCGGAGCCGGCCGCCGTCCGGCCGCACGTCGAGCGTCGAGCCCGGCCGCATCTCGTACGTCCCGGCGTAGCGGGAGAGCGTCTCGGCCGCGACGGCGACCGGATCGCAGGTCGGGACCGCGGCCGGGTCGGGCTCGTCGCCGTCGACGATCCACTCGAGCCCCTTCCTCATCCGGTCCGCCGCGCCCGTCTGCACGTTGCCGACCCAGACGACCGTGACCCCGGTCCGGCGATGGAAGTCGGCGAACGCCCGGAACCCGCCGGTGACGCCGTTCCAGGTCAGCTCTCCGTTTCGCACCGTGTTCGCGCGCACCGTCTCCCCGAGCCGGCCGGAGAGGATCGCCCGTTGCAGGCGGAACAGGTCTCGCGCGGTCGACCAGACCGAGCCGGCCCCGACGAGGAACGAGAGGTCCTTCTCCTCCGCGGGGAGGAGGCCCGTCGGCGTCCAGCGGTACGCGCGCGCGTGGTCTTCGTCCGCGAGGTCGATCGAGTCGACGCTCCGCGTCATCCCCGCGGCGTCGAAGACGTGCTCGCGAAGCAGTTCGGAGAACGTCCGCCCGGACGCGACCTCGAGCGCCCGCGCCAGCACGGAGAAGCCGGCGGAGCTGTAGGAGTGGTCGGTGCCCGGCTCGAACAGGAGCGGGACCTTCGCCGCGAGCGCGGCCACGTCGGCGGCGGTGCGCCGGACCGTCTCGTCGTCGGTCACGCGGTGCGGGATCCCGGCGCGGTGGTTCAGCAGGTGCGCGAGCGTGATCTCGTCGCCGCGCGGGAAGTCGGGGAGGAACTTCGAGAGCCGGTCGTCCGCCGCGACCTCGCCCGCCTCCAGGAGCCGCAGCGCGACGACGACCGTCATCGGCTTCGTCACCGACGCCACGCAGTGCCGCGTCTCCTCGGTGTTCTCCTCCTCCTCCTCGATCGAAGAGAGGCCGAACGATCGCTCCAGGAGCACGTCGTCGTCGAGGGCGACGAGCAGCGTCCCCGAGAGGTGGCCGGCCTCCTCGTACGGCGCCAGGAACCGCTCGATCCGCACCACCGTCGCGGCCCGCTCGTCGTCGCCGCGCGCGGCGGGAAGGAGCGCGAGCGCGGGGCCGCAGAACGTCAGGAGGAGGGCGAGCTTCCGATTGGACGCCATGGGGGCTCCTTCCGCCGACTCGACGGAGGAGCATACGGCGCGGAGGAGGCGTCGTTGGACGGCGCGCCCCCCCTCCACGCGTCCGATCACGGCAGCGTCGTGATCGAGAGGTCGTCCATCCACGCCCGCGCCGAGCCGTGCCAGTTGTAGACGTCGGCCGCGAAGCTCCCGGCGACGTTCTGCAGGCTCGGCGTGGAGTCGGTGACGACGACTCCCCAAGCGGGCGGTTCGGCCGCGCCCTCGAGCCAGGTCTTGGCGCGCAGGGTCGTCGTGGTCGGGCTCGTCTGCTCGACCTGGAAGCGGATGCGGTAGCGCGTGCCGCCGGCGCCGGCCCCGAACGGCGAGGTCTGCGTGGCGAGGAGCTCCTCCACTCCGTTCCGCTCCCGCCAGAGCCCGAGCGTCGACGGTCCGTATCCGGGCCAGTCGCCGTGGAGGAAGACCGCGTACCCCTCGCCGACCGGCCAGGTGTGGTGGAGCCAGCCGCCGTTCTGACGGGCGTAGAACCCGAACCCCTGGTCGAAGAACGTCTCGAACTCGACGGTCACCGTCACGTCGACGTCGACGGCGGAGAACCCGGGGAGGACGACGCGACCGACCACGTTCGGCGAGGCGCTGAAGCGGGCGCGGCCGCCCTGGAGGTCGACGTCGATCAGGCCGGTCGCGACCGGCGTCCACGGGAACGGCCAGTCCGCGCCGTCCGGCCCGTCGAACGACTCGGCGTGCGGGAGCGACGTCTGGCCGACGATCACCTCGAGCGCGTTCGAGAACTCCGGCGCGGGGAGGAGGCCGACGCTCTGGACGTAGACCGGGACGGCGGCGGCGGCGACGCCGACGACCGGCAGCGCCAGCGAGCCGGCGCCGTCGGTGACCGGTCCGGTGATCGTGAACGCGGGCGGGAACGGGACGAGCGTCCCCCCGGAGACCGGCGTCGGCGCGCTCTGCAGGCCGACCACCAGCATCTGCGGCGTCGACGGCGTGGCGTTCACGATCGAGAGGGTCGCCGCCGCGCCGGGCCCGTCGAGCAGGTCGCCGCAGATCGAGAGCGTCGCGGTCCCCGGGCCCTGGAACCCGAGGTCGGTCTGACACGGCGGATCGGCGAACAGGAGCAGCGCGGCGGCGACGGCGGTCGGGAGCATGGAGGTGTCCTCGGCGGGGGTGCGGCAGGGTCACCCTCTCTCCGCGGAATCGGGTCGCGAGAGGCGACACCGAAAATCCGGACGAGGCCGCGACGAACTCGCCGTCACCCGGGAGGGTTCGGCCGAATGCGCCGCCCGGCTCGCCCCCTCCGCTCCGCGACCCGATCGGCCACGGCGGAGACCACGATGCCCGTGACGGTCGCCGCGCAGCCGAGCCAGACCCATCGGTCGACCCCGAGGACCACGAACGCCATGAACGCCAGGCCGGTCGCGATCGGGAACAACGGGCTCGAGTCGGTCGAGGTCCGCATGCGGTGGGGAGGCCTCGCGAGGCCCCCGAGGGGGCCCCGAGCCCGCCCCAGCCGGCGCGGGAAGCGCCCGGGCTGACGAAAGTGAGTCGGCGATGGGAGCGAGAAACCCGGGGTCAGACGGCGCCGCATGATCACCTCCGCGGGGACCTACCCCAGCGGGCGGCGCCCATTCGGTGGTTTCGGCGGCGGCCCGGCCACGGCCCGCGGGGAGCGAACGAACGCCCCGGAGGCCGCCGTCGCGTCCGCCGAGCGGATCAGCCGAACCACCAGACGACGGCGACCGCGAGCACGATGATCGTCAGGACGACGATCCAGGCGAGTCGCGGGTTGCGGAGGAACAGGACGTCGAGGGTGAGTTCGAACGCGGCTTCGAGGCAGCTCATGCGAGCGTTCTACCAATCGACGCCGGCGGACGGTCGGCCGCTCGCCGGGTGGGGGGCGGCTCGCTCGAGCTTCGCGACGAGATAGACTCGGTCGCGCGCTCCTCATCGCGGTGCGAGCGCAGGGGAGGATGCATGCGTCTCTCGATCGTCGTCGTCGGTCTCCTCGGCGTGGGGCTCGGCGTGCTCCTCGGGTTCCTGTCGTGGGCGGTTCCGAGCGGTGAAGGCGCCGCGGCGTTCGAGGGGAGGGAGGCCGATCCCGACCCGGCCGAGGAGGTCGTCGCGAAGCCGGAGGTGGTCGAGGAGTCGCGCGAGGCCGTCGGGCGGTCCGGCGCGGTCCGCTCCGGCGATCCGCGCTTCAGCGAGGAGCTGCGGCGCCATTTTGCCGACGGGTACGTCGACGGGTGGCGCGCCGTGCGTCCGGAGCCGCCCGAGCCGGAGCAGCTCGCGGGCGGGGAGACGGAGTTCCGGCGCGAGGTGCTGGCGCTCCCGGAGCGTCTCGGGCGCGCGGACGCGGAGGCGCGGCGCAAGGCGGAGGCGCTCGAGCGCGCGCTCGCCGACGGGGACGGCCTCACGATCCTCGAGGCCGCCGCCGAGGGACGGTATCACCCGAACCCGGAGGACGAGGGGCTGAAGCTGGTCGACCGCTGTCTCGACCGGCGGTTCGAGTCCGGCGCGGTCTCCGGCGAGGGGTGGGACGCGAGCACGCTGCGGGACGGACTCACGATCGTGTTCGGGCCCGGCCACCATTCGCTCTCGACGAGCGACCTCCGGAGAAAGGCGCCGAGGCCGTTCCCCGCGGACGTGACGATCCAGGGCGCGGGCATGGACGCGACGCTCGTCGTGATCGACGAGATCTCCTTGCGGAGCGAGGTCGAACGGCTCCGGTTCCGCGACCTGACGTTCGACACCGGCAACGACTACGCGTTCGACCTTCGGCAGGGCGGCGCGCTGCTCGACTTCGAGCGGGTCCGCGTGGTCCGCTTCGACATGGGGGCGGGAGGGAGCCTCGCGTTCTCGGTCCAGTCGGGGATGATGCTCCGGGCCCGCGACTGCGAGTTCCTCGGCGGGTACGGGAGTTCTCCGGGGTCGGGGCGACTGTTCCGGGGCGCCGCGCTCATCAGCCGCTTCGAGCGCTGCCGCTTCGACCTGATCGACCTGGAGCTCGAGGAGGTGAAGGGGGGCGAGGTGCTGTTCCTTCATTGCACGTTCGATCGGCTTCGCGTCGATCCGACGCGCTCGGCGAGTCCGCGGATCCGGTTCGTCGGGTGTCGGGTCGGCGAGCGGATCGCCGCGCCGCCCGGCCCGCCGGCGGACGTCGGGACGCTCGTCCCGGGCGGCTGACCGCCGGCGAGGTCTCGGGATCGGGGGGGAGCGCGCCACCGGCGTCGGACCGCGCGGCACGCCTGAGGTAACCTCGGGTCGCCCCCGAGAGAAGGAACCCATCCATGAGACACTCGCCCGTTCTCGTCCTGCTGTCGTTCGCGTCCGTTCTCGGCGCGTCCGCGTCGGCCCAGAGCTGCGTCTGGGGGAGCTTCGACACCACGCGGCTCCTGAATTCGCACAGTCTCCTGATCGGTCCGCTGACCGGCTACCTCCGGGCGGAGATCGCCGAGCACGGCGGGGTCGTGGGGCCCATCACTCCGACCCTCACCCCGGAGTACCTCTCGACGGTGGACGTCTTCTTCACCTCGAGGCTGGCCGACGGCGCCGACCTCTCCTCCTCCGAGCAGGCGGCGCTGCAGGCGTGGTTGGCCGGCGGCGGCACGTTGTTCGTGAGCGTCGGCACGTTCGGGCACGCGGCGTACGAGTCGTTCACCCAGCCGTACGGAGTGGGCGGCTACTCCACGGTGACCGGCTTCGGGATCGGTCATCCGATCGGGTCGCACCCGATCACCGCGGGGGTCGTCGACATCCGGCACATGAACGTCACGACGTTCGGCCACGGCGGCAACGCGCGCCTCCTCGCCAAGGCCTCCGGAAACCAGAACTTCATCGTCGTCCTCGAGCCCCAGACGGGGTTCACGTCGGGCGGCCGGATCGTCGTGGTCGGGGACTACGACACGCTCACGGATTCGCTGGTCCCGCAGAACGACAACGCCGTGCTGCTCGACAACCTCGTCGACTGGGCGTGCGAGGCGGCGCCGACGCCGTGCCCGGGCCTCGAGCCGAGCTGGGAGAACTACGGCAGCGGGTGGCCCGGCACGAACGGAGTGCCGTCGTTGACGTCGGGGAGCGATCCGTACATCGGCGGGCCGGTCGACCTGACCCTCGGCAACTCCTGGGGGACCTCGACGGTCGGCTACCTCCTGATCGGCGCCGCGCCGGCGGTCACTCCGACGGCGCTCGGCGGGACGATCCTCGTCGCCCTCTCGCCGTCCCTCGTGGTCGAGGTTCCCGTCTTCCCGATCGGGATGAAGGTCTCGGGGAAGCTCCCCGCCGACCCGACGCTCTGCGGACAGTCCCTCCACCTCCAGTTGCTGGAGGTCGACCCCGGGGCGTCTCACGGCGTGTCGTTCTCTCCCGGTCTGCGGCTGACCCTCGGTGGCTGATCCGATGGCCTCCTACGAAGCATCCCCCCGGAGCCTCCCCATGCGTGCCATCCTGACGATCTCGCTCGTCCTCGTCGGCGCCGCGACCGGCGGCGCCCAGCAGTTGAACCGCCACGCCGTCACCGAGTCGTACGACCCGGCGTCGCCGGAGGTGCCCGGCGTGTCGGCCGCGGACGTCGTGGTCGTGAACACCACGATGGTCGGCGGCGGCGGCGTGCAGTGGACCGCGGCCCAGATGGGGCTGCCGGCCGGCGCGAACGTCGACGCCTTCTCGGACGGGACCGACGTCCTCCCTCCGTTCCCGCCGGTCGAGTGCCGGGAGCTCTGGGTCGAGTACTCGGTCGACCGGGACTCGGTGGGGGTGGGGGGCGTGGGGGTCGCGGTCTCCGCCGCCGGCAACGGCGCGGCCGGAGACACGTTCACGCTCCTGACGTTCCTCGGCGGCGGCGCGACGCTCTTCCACTCGTCCGACGCGCTCGGCGTGACCTCGAAGTTCGGGGGACCGGTCGAGACGGACGTCGACGCGTTGGCCTGGGCCGAGCGCGCCGCGTGGCCGGTCTACTTCTCGGTCGACGGCCCGACCGCGCTCCTGCTCGGCGTGTCGCCGGCGGACGTCCTGACCTCGGCGGGGAACGGGACGTTCTCGGTGTTCCGGACCGCGACGTCGCTCGGCCTCTCCGCGGCGGACGACGTCGACGCCCTCGCCGTCGACGCGGCGGGCGAGGTCGTGCTCAGCGTGACGCGCGCGTCGCCCACCAACGTCTCCGGTCCCTTCGCGGGAGCGGCGGCGGCGGGGCTGCTTCGCAGTGGGGGCGTCCTCTCGCAGTACGTCACGCCGGCCAAGCTGTTCCTCGCGGCCACGGACGAGCTCGACGGCGTCCGCGTCACCGACGTCGCCAACGACTTCGCGCTCGACTCGTCGTTCTCCCCGACCGACGAGGCGCTGCGGATCGACGGG
>JAUIEL010000323.1 GCA_030428825.1 bacterium | reverse complement strand
ACCGGCCGGAACCGCTCGTCCGTCGACGTGAGGAACTCGCGCCGCTCGTACGGGTTCGTCCCGCGCAGGCTGCCGTCCGGCGCCTCGACCAGGGAGCACCGCTTGATCAGGTTCCCCGCCGGTTCGGCGACGAATGCGTCCCCCCGCGCGTCGGACGGGAAGAGGCCGCCGCGCTCGATCGTCGGCCCGCACGCCGCGGTCACCCGCGCCAGCGTGAAGTCGTCGCGGAGCGTCGCGCGCTGATAGCCGCGGTTCACCCCCGGCGTCATCCGGCTGGGCCACGTGTCGAAGTCGCTCGAGGCGCGTTCGTTCACGCCGACCAGGCCGCCGAGGTCCGGGTGGCGCGCCCCGTAGTGCGCGGAGACGAGGTCGACGCGCAGCGGATCGGAGTTCGTGTTCGTGAAGACGCGCCCGACGTCGTCCTTGGCGATCCCCCACTGCCCGTGCCCGGGCGTCCGCTCGGTCCGGATCTCCTCCCCGTCGAACGTGAACCGGAGCGGGTGCTGCGAGAGGCAGAACCGGTTGTCGTGCCCGTACAGGAGCCCGTTCCCCGCGTGCTCCGGCGACTCGATCCCGCCGAAGCCGGAGTGGAGGAGGAGCATCTCGTCCGCGCGGGCGTCGCCGTGGAGGTCCCGGAAGAAGAGGAGGTCGGGCGGCGCGAGGACGAGGAGCCCGCCGTGGGACGGCGCGATCGCGCGCGGCAGGACGAGGCGCTCGACGAACGGGACGCTCGAGTCGATCACGCCGTCGCCGTCCCGGTCCTCGAGGATCGAGATCCTCCCCACCGGCAGCGTCTCGCCGGTCCCGTCGACGTCCGGCATGTACCCGCGCATCTCGCAGACCCACATCCGGCCGTCCGCGGACCAGGCGATCTGGACCGGGTCCTCGACGAACGGCTCGGCCGCCACGAGCTCGACGACGAACCGTTCGTCCAGCGCGAACGTCGCCCGTTCCTCGTCCGGAGAGAGGACCGGCGCCGGCGGCACCCCGAGGTCCGGCGGGAGGGACGGCTGCGCCTCGCCCGGGTGGTCGCCGGATTGCGCCGACGCGGAGGACGCGACGAGCGGGAGCAGGGCGGCGGCGAGGAGGGGACGAGGGGCGCGCATCCCGAGAGCGTAGCAGCCGCGACGCGGGCCCCGCCCAACACCCGCGCCCCGGCGGCGTACATCGCCCCGACCGGCGACGACCGCGTCGGCCCGAGGAGGAGGAGCGATGTCCCGTGCCCCGAAGTCCGCGGCGATCGCGTGCGCCGTCCTCTCCGCCGCCGTCGCCGCGGCGGCGGAGTCGTCGCTCACGAGCGTCGACCTGTACGGCCTCCGCACCGTCGACGAGGCGGAGGTCCGCGCGGCGATCGGCGTCTCCGCCGGCGAGGAGCTCGCCGAGTCGAACGACGCGATCGAGGCGCGGATCGCCGCGTTGGATGGGGTCGTCGAGGCCCGCGTCTCGCTCGTCCGCTACCCGGGGAACCTCGCCCTGTTCGTCGGCGTCCGGGAGGAGGCGGCGCCGTCGCCGGCGCGACGGGCGGCGCCCGCGGGCGAGGTGACGCTCGACCCCGAGCTCCTCGCCCTGACGCGGCGGAAGAGCGAGTTCCTCCTCCCCGCCATCCGCTCGGGGCAGGCGGGCGAGGACCACGATCACGGCCACGCTCTCTCCGAGTACCCGCCGCTGCGCGAGCTCGAGCTCGGCCTGACCGCGATCGCCGACCAGCGGTTCGAGGAGCTCGCGCGGGTCCTCCGCACGTCGGCCGACGCGCGGTCGCGCGCCGCGGCGGCGACGATCCTCGCCTACGCCGGCGACAAGGCGCGGGTGGCGCCGGAGCTCGAGCACGCGGCGACCGACCCCGACGCGGTCGTGCGGAACAACGGGGTCCGGGCGCTCGGCATCCTCGTCGAATACGCGCGCGAGCACCCCGAACTCGCGATCGACGTCGACGAGGCGCCCCTCCTCGCGCTGCTCGGCTCGTTCGACTGGACCGACCGGAACAAGGGCGCGGCGGTCGTCGACGCGCTCACGAAGGGGCGGGACGAGGCGCTCCTCTCGACCGTGGCCGCGGACCACCTGGACGAGGTGGTGGAGATGGCCCGCTGGGACAGTCGGGGGCACGCGACGTTCTCGATCCGGATCCTCGCGCGGATCGCCGGGCTCTCCGAGGAGGAGATCGTCGACGGTCTCGCCGCGAGCGACGACCCCGCCGCGCGCGCGGCCTGGCTCGACGAGCTGGAGGCGGCCGCGAGGAACCGCTCCTCCGACGGCTGATCGCCCGCGCGCCCGCCGACGAATCCTCGCGCCGACTCGACGCACCGCCTCGGATCGTCGAGAATGCGCCGCCATGAAGCCGGACCGCTGGCGGGAGCTGGAACGCGCGTTCCATCGACACGGTGAGCTCGACGAGGCGGGGCGCGAGGAGCTCCTCGCGACGCTCGCCGCGAACGACCCCGAGCTCGCCGCGGAGCTCCGATCGATGCTCGAGGCGGAGGCCGACGGCGCCGGGTTCCTCGAGTCCCCCGTGTCGTCGACGGGGGGACGGAAGGACGCCGCCAGCTCCGACGCCCGGCTCGCGCCGGGCACCCGACTCGGCGCCTACCGGATCCGGGAGTGGATCGCCGACGGCGGCATGGGGAGCGTCTACCGCGCCGAGCGGGCCGACCGCCAGTTCGAGCAGACGGTCGCGGTGAAGATCCTGAAGGCGGCCGCCTCGCACGAGACGCTCCGGCAGCGGTTCCACCAGGAGCGTCAGACCCTCGCCTTCCTCGATCACCCTCACGTCGCCCGCCTCCTCGACGGCGGAACGACCGACGACGGGCTGCCGTACCTCGTGATGGAGCACGTCGACGGCCGGCCGATCGACCGCGACTGCGACGAGCGCCGCCTCCCGGTCGACGAACGGCTCCGCCTCTTCGCGACGGTCTGCGACGCGGTGCACCACCTGCACCAGAACCTCGTCGTCCACCGCGACCTCAAGCCGTCGAACATCCTCGTCGACGCGGACGAACGGCCCCGGCTGCTCGACTTCGGGATCGCCAAGCTCCTCGACGACGACCTCCGCGCCGAGGGGATCGACGCGACGATGCCCGGACTCCGGCTGATGACCCCCCGGTTCGCCAGCCCGGAGCAGATCAAGGGGGAGCCGGTGACGACGGCGACCGACGTCCACGCCCTCGGCGTCCTCCTCTACCGCCTCCTCTGCGGCCGCGACCCGTTCGGGACGGACGGCGGCCCCTTGCACGAGCTCGAGCGCATGGTCTGCGAGCAGGACCCGCGCCGGCCGAGCACCGCGGTCCGGCGCGCCGAGACCTCGTCGGGGAGGACGACCGAGGCGGCGGGGCGCGGCACGGCGGCGGCCGAGGGGCCGGACGACGTCGCGATCGCCGCGTCGCCGGACGCGATCGCCGCGGCCCGGCGGACGACGGCGCGCCGGCTCCGGCGCCGGCTCGCCGGCGACCTCGACACGATCGTCCTGAAGGCGATGAGCAAGGACCCGGCCGATCGGTACGCGTCGGCCCGCCAGCTCGGGGACGACGTGCGGAACGTCCTCCACGACCGCCCCGTCCTCGCGAGCCCGACGCCGGTCGCGCGGCGGCTGGTGAAGCTCGCGCGACGAAACCCGCTCGGCACGGCGCTGACGGTCGCGCTCGCCGCGTCGGTCGTCGCCGGCGCGTCCGGCGTCCTCTGGTGGGCGGGGCGGACGCGCGCCGAGAGCCTCCGCGCCGACCGCGAGGCCGCGGCGGCGCGGGCGGAGGCGGCGAACGGGCGCGAGCTGAACCGGTTCCTGAAGGAGATGCTGACGAGCGTCCGCCCGGGCATGCTCGGACCGGACGCGCGGATGCGCGACGTGCTCGACCGCGCGGCCGAACGACTCGCGTCCGACCCGATCGCGAACCCCGCCGTCGAGGCGGAGCTCCTCTCGACGCTCGGACGGAGCTACCTCGGCCTCGGCGAGCTCGCGCCGGCCGAGGACGGGATCCGCGCCGCCGCGCGGGCGGCGAGGCGAGAGTTCGGCGACGGAGACCCGCGGCTCGCCCCCTATCTGACCCACCTCGCGGAGGTCCTCTCCTACACCGGGGGGTTCGACGAGGCGGAACGGTTGCTGGTCGAAACGCGCGACTGCCTCGGACCGAACCCCGACCCCGAGGCGCTGGGGCTCGTCCTCGCGCAGGAGTCGAGCCTCGCCCAGACCCGCGGCGACCTCGCGCGCGCCGAGGCTCTCGCCCGCCGACTGGTGGAGATCCAGCGCGCGTCGTCCGGGGTGCAGGGGACCCTCCTCCCGGACGGGCTGGGTCGGCTCGGGGGCGTGCTGGCGAACGGCCCTCCCGCGGGGCTCGCCGAGGCGGAGGCGCTGCTCCGGGAGGCGCTCGAACGGGAGCGACGCCGCTTCCCGGCCGACCACCCGAACGTCTCGAACAAGCGGATCGAGCTCGCGTTCGTGCTCTGGCGTCGCGGAGCGTTCGACGAGGCGCTCGCGCTCGCCCGAACCGGGTTCCGCGACATGGCCGCGCGATTCGGGGACGACAACGTCTCCCTCGCTCCGTCGCTCACGCTGCTCGGCATGCTCCACTCGAGGCGCGGCGAGTTCGACCTCGCCGAGGAGCGGCTCCGGCAGGCGCTCGCCCTGCAACGGGGCGCGCTCGCGGGGGACCACCCGTCGCTCGCCTACACCCTGGTGAGCCTCGGACAGGCGCTGGACCGGAAGGGCGACTTCCGCGGGGCGGCGGCGGCGTTCGACGAGGCGCTCGCCATCCGGACCCGGGTGTTCGGCGCGGAGGACCGGACCGCCGCGAGCGCGGCGGAGTTCCTCGGGCTGGCGCTCCGCCGCGCCGGGGACCGGGACGGAGCGGCGGCCGCCCTCGAGCGCGCGGTCGCCGCGTATCGGTCGACCCTCGGCGAGCGCCACCCGACCACGACGCAGGCGATGCTGCAGCTCGGGCTCGCCGAGGCCGCCCGGGGACGGGAGGCCGAAGCGGGCGAGCTGTTCCGACGCGCGGCGACGATCGAGCGGGAGACGCTCGCCGCCGACGACCCGCGCCGGCCGAACGCGCTCTACCGGCACGCGTCGGCGGTCCTCGCGAGCGGGCGGGCGGGCGAGGCGGCCCCGCTGCTGCGCGAGCTCGCCGACCTGCTCGAGTCGGCGGAGCCGCCGCCGCTGGAGCGGGTGGCGCTCGTCCGGGAGAAGCTCGGCGCGTGCCTCCTGGCCCTCGGCGAGGTCGAAGAGGCGGAGGCGCTCCTGCTCGACGCGCACGCGCGGGCGGTCGAGGGGCTCGACCCGGACGCCCCGGCGACGCGCCGCCTGGCCGAGACGATCGCCACGCTCTACCGGGAGACCGGGCGGCCGGAGGAGGCGGCGCGCTTCGAGTCGCCCTGACGGCCCGCTCAGTCGAACGAGACGTCGCGGCCGGCGTTCCGCTCCTTCAGCCAGTCCATCAGCGGCGCGTAGTACTCGAGCATCGCCCGGCCGGAGAGCTCGCTCCCGGTCGCCTCGCGGATCACGTCGCGCCAGTCGCGCGTCGCCCCGACCTCGAGGATCGACCGGAGGAACGCGCCGGCCGCCTCGCTGCCGCGGTAGTTCGCGTTCGTCGGCGGCTGGGAGAGGATCTCGCGCGCGACGTGGTCGTGCAGCTGGAACTTCAGCACCGTGGCGAGCGCGTAGTCGTAGTACTGCGCCGGGTCGTCGTTCACGTGCGTCTTGGTGCACGGGTCGCACCACTCCTCGCCGCGCGGCGACGGCGGGTCGATCCCCTGGTAGCGCCGCTTCGCCTCCCACCAGCGCGCGTTCAGCTCGTCCGCGGCGAGGTCGTCGTCGTAGAGCGCCTTCTCGAAGTGCGACATCACGCCGGCGGACCACGGCAGGAAGACGATCGAGGTCATCGCGTCGTTCAGGAGCCACCGGATCTCGTCGATCTCGACGTCGGCGCTCAGGAGCCCGAGGTCCTCGAGGTACGCGCGCTGCGACGCGGCGAGCGAGATCAGCTCGCCGATCCCCTCGTGGAACGCGCGGTTCGCCCCCTCGCGCAGCACGAGCGGCACCTCCGGGCGCGAGTAGGCGAGGTAGTAATAGATGTGGCCGAGCTCGTGGTGCGTCGTCGTGAACCAGTTGAAGTCCGGCTTCACGCTCATCAGCGACCGGACGTCGCGGTCGAGGTCGAGGTGCCACGCCGACGCGTGCGTGTTCTTCTTCCGCGCGGCCCCGGCCGGCAGCTCGTACAGGTCCGACTTCTCCCAGAAGACGTCGGGGAGCTCCGGGAACCCCATCGAGACGTAGAACGCCTCGGCCCTCTCCACGACCTCCTCCGGCGAGAGCGAGGCGAAGAGCGGGTCGAGGTCGATCCCGTCGACCATGCCCGGCCACTCCTGCCCCCAACGGTTCGCGAGCCAGTGCGCCGGGATCCGCCGCGGCACCGGCTCGCCGTACCGCCTCGCGAGCTCGTGCTTCGCCCAGCAGTGGAGCTGCTCGTACAGCGGACGGATCTCCTCGAGCACCCGCTCGAGGTCCGCCATCATCTCGTCGGCGGTCATGCCGTAGTCGGCGACCTGCAGCGAGAAGAAGCCGTCGTATCCCATCTCGCGCGCCACGCGGTTCCGGAGGTCGCGGAGGGTCAGGAGCCCGTCGCGGAGCGGAGGACCGATCGACTTCGCCGCGTCCCACGCCCGGCGACGCTCCTCCAGGTCGGTCGACGTCCGGAGGATCTCGTCGATGTCGTTCGGCGTGACGACGACCGGGGCGTCGCCGCCCGCCTCCATCCGGAACGTGAACCCGTCCTGGGCCGCGGACTGCGCGCCCTCCGCCTCGATCCGCGCCGCGACGACGTCCGGGATCGTCCCGGGGTTCTCCGCCGCCGAGAGCAGGATCTTCGTCAGCCGCCGGCGCTGCAGGTCGGTCGCCGCGTCGCCCGCGAGGTGGTCGCGCGCCGCGGTCACCACGTCGGCGGCGCCGGTGTACGCGGAGAGCGCGCCCGAGCCGGGGCCGCTGGGCACCAGGCCCTCGAAGGCGAAGCCGGCGCCCTTCGTGTCGTCCTGGAGGTGCCAGAAGGAGGCGCCGATCACCGTGCCCGGCTGCACCTCGTAGGCGTAGTCGGCGGTGAACAGGTACACGTGCGAGAAGCGCGCGTCCCCGGTGATGGCCTTCTCCGGCTGCGCCGCGCCCACGGGGATGAAGCTCAGCTTCCCGCGGCCCCAGGGCTGATTGAAGAACAGCGACGCCCCGGTGGCGTCGGTCCCCATGAAGGCGAGCTTGTAGCCCGTCTGCACGATGTCGAAGAGCGACGTGACCGCGGGGTCGTAGATCGAGTCGTAGACCGCCTGCGTGCCCAGCACGATCGACAGCTCCTTGGGGCGCTGCGTCGGGTAGAGGGCGACGTTGACGTTCTTGGTCTGGAGGTTGACCTGATCGGCGTTGAAGCCGCCGCCCTGGTTGTTCTGGATGGTGTTGGCGGCGAGGCCCCACGTGTAGTCGACCTCGAGCGCCGCCCGCACCGCGGCGTAGCCGTTCACGAAGCTCGGCGCGTAGGCGATGATGGGGATCCAGCGCTGCTCGACGTAGAACGTCTCGGAGTCGGGCCCGACGCGGGTCGCGCTGCCGATGCCCTCGCCCACGCCGATGGGGCCGAGCGACACCCCGCGCAGGCC
>JAUIEL010000322.1 GCA_030428825.1 bacterium | reverse complement strand
GAGCAGGTCGTGCTCGCCGACCACCGGGTCGAAGAAGACCGCGCGGCCGTCCTTCCCGGTCGTGCGACGCTTCGCCCGCCCCCCTTCGCCGCGCGGCCGGAGCGCCACCGAGAGCCCGGGGACCGGCGCGCCGCCCGCCCCCTTCACGGTCACCGCGACCGACGCGGCCGGAATCGCCTCCAGGAGGACGTCGCCGCCGAGGCCCGCCGCGAGTTCGACCCGCCGCGCCTCGGAGCGGCGGTGCTGCGGTGAGGTGACGGTGACGTCCCACGCCCCGGCCTGCAGGCCGGAGAGCTCGAACCGGCCGTCGCCGCTCCGGAAGTTCTTCTGTCGGACCGTCGGGGCGTCGAGGACCGCCCCGAGCGAGCCGTCGGTCGCGATCGGTCCGGTCGGTTCGGCCCGCACCCGGAAGTTGCCGAGCGGACGGCGCGACGTCGCGTCGACGACCTGCCCGGTGAGCGAGACCAACGCGGGGAGGACGACGCGCACGGCCCCGCGAGACGGCTCGATCCCGAACTCGTGTCGCCGCTCGTGGCCGCTCTTCCGGACGACGAGCGCGAGCGCCTCGTCCGCGAAGAGGCCGCGCAGGACGAACCGCCCCGCGGCGTCGGTCCGCGCGAGGGCGCGGAACCCGGTCAGCCGCGCCTCGCGGCCTCCGGTCGCGGCGCGCATCACCCGCTCCGCCGGCGGGGGCCGACGGCGTGAGTCGTTCTCGCGTCCCGAACGCCCGCGCGAGCGACCGCCGTCGGCGCGCCGCCCGTCGAGCGCGCGTCCGACGACGTCGGGAACCGGCAACTCGAAGTCGTCGCGGACCGCGTGCGCCGTCACCAGGGCGTCGTCGACCGGCGCGCCGCGCGTGTCGACGACCACTCCCTCGAGGATCGCTCCCTGATCGAGGCCGAGCGTCACGACGTGCGCGCCCCCGGGGGCGATCGCCACCGCGACCGGCGTCGCGGTCCACCCCTGGTGTTCGGCCGAGAGCTCGAGGTTCGACTCGGGGAGACCGGAGAGCGAGAACCGCCCGTCGTCGTCGGTGAACAGGACCGGCTTCTGCGCGAGCCGCCGCCACGTCTCGCCGTCGAGCCCCTCGACCAGGACCCGCGCCCGCGGCACCGGGAGGCCGTCGCCGTCCGACACCACGCCGTCGAGCCGGCCGCCGGGCGTGAGGACGACGTCGAGCTCGACGAGCGCCTCGTCGTCGCCGATCGTCCGCTCCGAGGTCCCCGGCGCGAACGCGCGTCCCGGGTCGCTCGCGACCAGGCGGAGTTCGTCGCCCGCGCCGAGTCCGACGATCTCGAAGCGTCCGGCGTCGTCCGCCTCCGACTCGGACCAACCCCGTTCGTGGCCGCCGCGCCAGCGGACGTTCGCCCGGCCGACCGGCGCCCCGTCGAGGGCGACGACCCGTCCGGAGACCGCCACGCCCCGGCGCAGCTCGACCTCCTCCGACCACTCGTCGACCCCGTCCTTCGCCTTCACGCTTACCCGCTCGCCGGCGAAGCCGTCCGCCGTCACCAGCAGGCGGAGCCCCCGACGCGACAGCGGCTCGTCGAAGCGGAACGTTCCGTCCGCCGCGGTCAGGATCGGCGCGGGGAGCGGCAACCGATCGATCCGCCCGCCGCCGTCGACCGTGACGCGCGCCCCCGCGACCGGCTCGTTCGTCCCCGCGGCGACGACGACCCCGGCGACGCGCACTCCCGGCGCGAGCTCGACCGCGATCTCCCCCGCCTCTTCGTCCGGCACGTCGACGCCGTCCCGCACCGTCACGTCGTATCCCGCCGCGTAGGCGCGCAACCGGTACCGTCCGGACTCGAGGTCGACCAGCAGGAATCCGCCGTCGCCGTCCGTCTCCGCCTCGTGGGTCGCGTTCCGCCGCTCGAGGCGGACGACCGCCCCCTCCACGCCGAGGCCGCTCTTCGCGTCGGTGACGACCCCGCTCGTCGACTCGCCGACCTCGAGCCTCACGGTCACCTCGTCGCCCGGCAGCACCGGCCCGAGCTCGCCGGTCGCGAACCCGGGGTTCTCGACCGCGACCGTGTAGACCCCGACCGGCGGGACCCGGAACGTCGCCTCGCCGCGCGCGTCGGACGTCTCCTCCGCGACGAAGTCGACGAACGGGACCGGGATCTCCTCGCGACCGGGGAAACCGGCGGAGAGCGTCACCTCGGCCCCTTCCAACGGCCGGCCGTCCGGGTCCTCGACCCGCACCGCCAGCCGCTCGACGAGGAGCGCATCGGGCGGCAGGTCGGCGACGTCCCCCTCCTCCGTCCACCGGAGCGCGGCGGGTCCGGCGTCCGCGACGGCGGCCGGCGGTTCCTCCGGCGGGGCCTTGCTCTCGCGCTCGGGGGCGGCCGGGGTGACGGACGACGGCGACGCCGCGGCGGACGGCGATCCGGAGGCGTCCGGTGCCTCCCCGGAGCCGACGAGCAGCCAGACGGCCGCGGCGCCGAGGACGAGGACCGGGACGAGCACGAGGGCGGGCTTCATGGCGGGGCCTCCGGGCGACGAGCGCTCCATTGAACCAGACCGGCGCGCGGAGGTCCGGTCAGCGCGCGGCGTCGGACTCGCCGATCCGGTCGAGCAACGCCCCCTCCGACTCGGCGGTCGTCCCGACGAGGAGGACCTCGTCGACCAGCCCGGTCGGGACCCTCGCCGCGAGGCGGGCGAAGTCTCCGGCGACGAACAGCAGCACTCCGCCCCCCTCGCCGGCGAGCGTGGAGAGCGCGCCGCTCCGCGCCTCGCTCGCGTGCAGGCGGAGGGCCCGCCGCCCTCCGACCCGCTCCGCCGCGACCGCCTCGAACTCGCGGAGTCGGAGATCGACGCCGTCGTCGACCCGGGCGAGCACGGCGCGGCCGCGCGGGGTCCGGACCGCCGGCCCGACGGGGAGGTCGTCGGGGACCCGCACCCACCGACAGCCGTCCGGGGCCGGCCACTCGGTCGCCGACGCGTCGGCCCGCGCCCCCGCGTCCGGCGCGTCGAACCAGGCGGCCAACTCCCGGCGCGCCCGCTCGACGTCGACGCCGTCCCCCTCCTCCAGGCGACGGACCACCATCTCGTCGCGCCCCTCCGACCGGACCGGGACGACCTCGAGACGCGAGACGACCGGCGTGCGGCAGCCCGCCCCGGAGGCGACCGCGAGCCCGAGCGCGGCGGCGACGCCCCACGCGGCGCGACGCCGCCGACCACTTGTCGCTCCCCGGCCGCTTGCGCTAGAACGAGAGCCCTCGCGACCCGCTGACCGCATCCCCGAGATCGACATGAACCTCCGCACGTCCTTCCCCTCGCTCACCGCCGCCCTGATCCTCCTCGCCGCCGCCGCCGGATTCGCGTCGACGGCCGAGGACGAGGCCCCCGCCGAAAAGGCGGGCCCGAAGGTCGAGGTGCCGTTCCACGGCAACGAGCGGTGTCCGATCATGGACAAGCCCGCGAAGGCGAACAAGTTCGTCGAGAAGAACGGCGAGCGGGTCCACGTCTGCTGCAGCAAGTGCCGCCGGCTCCTGAAGGCCGACTTCGACAAGCAGTACGCCGTTGCCTACCCCGAGGAGAAGATCGTCGACCTGAAGAACGAGCGCTGCCCGATCATGGGCGAGGAGATCGACGGCGACGACACGATGCTGTTCCAGGGGTACCGCATCCGGCTCTGCTGCCCCGGCTGCGAGGAGAAGTTCCGCGCCGACCCGCGCAAGCACCTCACCCTCCTCCTGAACCCCGAACTCGTCGCGCTGAACAACGAACGCTGCCCGATGATGCGCGAGGAGCCGACCGAGCGCGACAATTTCTTCGTCTACGACGGCGTCCTCATCGACACCTGCTGCAGCGACTGCCCGGAGATGTTCGCCGAGGACCCGGAGAAGGCGCTGAAGGAGGCCGGGATCGACCTCCAGAAGGTGAAGACGGCGAGCGGAAAGTAACGCGCTCGGCGTCCGTCTCGCGGCGTCTGACCCCACTACGCGCAAGCAGCGGCGTCTGACCCCACTACGCGCAAGCAGCGGCGTCTGACCCCACCCCACTCAATCGATACGAGTCGGTGACGCTGAGCCCTTCAGTCGTTGTCGATGAACGACTTGCGCGTCCCCCTCCGAGACATCCGGTCGTTCACTCCGCGGGCATCGAAGGGCACGATCGGGTGCGGCCGGTCGTAAGTCGAGGCGGACGCCCGATTCGAAACGTGAGTGAGGTGGGGTCAGACGCCACTGCTCGCGCGATTCGAAACGTGAGTGAGGTGGGGTCAGACGCCACTGCTCGCGCGTCGTGGGGTCTGACGCCGCTTGGGGCGGGCTGACACCCGAGTGGGACGTCGGTGCCGGTTCCCCGCGCCAGCGCGCTCTCGCCGCTCCCCCCGTCAGGGTCCTCGCCCGCGTTCTCCCCTGCCCTCCCCCGCTCTCGTGGCTTCCCCCAACACCTGGCGTAGCACGTGACTCGCGGTCTTCCTCCCGTTCCGGATGCAGTCGTCCACCGACGTTCCCCGGTAGGCGGCTCCGGTCAGGAAGAGGTTCGGGTGCTCGCGGAGTTTGCCGTCGATGGCGGCGAGGCGACCGAGGTGGCCTCGGTCGTACTGGGGCATCCCGCGGGGATGGCGCATCACGGTGGTCCGCGTCGGGTCACCGTCGATGCCGAGGATGTCGCGGAGCTCGCGGACGGCGGTCGCGGTCAGATCCTCGTCGCTCCGGTCGAGCAGGCGGGGGGCGCGGACGCCGCCGAGGGTGGCGCGGAGGAGGGCCGTCCCGTCGGGGGCGTGCTCGGGGAAGACGCTCGAGTGGAAGATCGCGCCGAGGATGCGGCGGTCCTCGGCGCGGCGGCAGGTGAAGCCGAAGGCGTCGAGCGGGTGGCGGACCCGGTCGCTCGGCCAGGTCGCCACGACGACGGCGACGCCGGCGTGGGGAAGCGTGCGGAGGGTCGCTCCGAGGTCGGGGTCGACCGGGTCGAGGAGGGCCCTCGCGGCGTCGACCGGGGTGGCGAGCACGAGGGCGTCGGCGCGGAGCGTCTCGGTCCGCGCGCCCTCGACCTCGACCGCGTACCCCGAGCCATCGCGGGCGAGGGTCGCGGCGCGACAGCCGCGGAGGAGCGCGTCGCCGAGGTCGTCGGCGATCGCGCGCGGCAGCTCCCCCATCCCGCCCGGGAAGGAGCGGAGCGCAGGCGCCGCCACCCCCGCACCGCGGCGACGACGGGCACGCCAGGCGGCGAGGGCGCCGCGCGTGAGGCTGCCGTGCTCGCGCTCGAGGAGGGCGAGCCGCGGCAACGCACCGAGCACGGAGAGGCGCGCGGGGTCGCCGGCCCAGATCCCGGTGACGAACGGTTCGACCAGGGCGGGGACGACCTCCTCCCCGAGGCGACGGGAGAAGAACGCCG
The DNA here is from genome assembly GCA_030428825.1 of bacterium. Lineage (GTDB taxonomy): Bacteria > Planctomycetota > B15-G4 > B15-G4 > JADJEK01 > JAUIEL01. The sequence goes on along the minus strand of JAUIEL010000322.1, from coordinate 2,281 downwards.
CGACGCTCTCGTCGTGCTCCTTCGCGCGGCCGACGAACGGCTCGCGCAGCAGACGCAGCCGCGCTCGCCACGACAGGAGGTCGGAGGTGAGGAGCGCCCGCGGCGACGAGGGGAGCGGCCGGAGTCGCCCTTCGTGGAGCACGAGGCGCCGGGCGGCGGACGGCGCGGCGGCGATCGTCCGACCGGCGAGCCCGATCCCGTCGAGGAGGGCGTGGGAGTCGGGGACGTGGCCGAGGAACGCGAGCGGCCCCCGTTCGAGGACGACGCCGTCGTCCGCGACGCTCCGGGCCTTCCCGCCGGGGTCTCGTTCCTCTTCGACGACGCGGACCGACAGGTCGAGGTCCGGCGGCGCGCGACGGGTCAGGTACCACGCGGTCGCGAGCCCCGCGATCCCTCCACCCACGACGACGACGCGGATCAAGACGCGTCCGCGAGGAGCGCCTCGGCCCGGGCGGCGAGGAGGTCGACGAACGCCGGGTCGGCGTTGAGGGTCGGGACGCGGCGGTACTGCTTCACCCCCGCCTCGACCGCCGCCTGGTAGACGCGGATGTCGAGGTCCTGGAGCGTCTCGAACGCGTCGGTCACGAACGACAGCGGCGCCACGATCAGCGCCTGCTCGCCGTCCTTCGCCCGCTCGACCGCGAACTCCTCGACCTCGGGCGAGAGGATCGGCGCCGGCGCCCCGAGCGATTGGAACGCGACCGCCGCCCGGTCCTCGCCGTAGCCGACGGCGGTCATGATCGCCTGGGCGGTCGCCTCGACCTCCTTCATCAACGCGCGCGGCACCTTCGACTCGGGCGGAGAGTGCATCGTGAACAGGAGGAACGCGTCGTCCCGCAGGTCCTTCGGGACGAGGTCGATCGAACGTCGGACCCGACCGATCATCGCCTCGACGAACGCCGGGTCCCCCGCCACGCCGCGCGCCGCCGCGACCGGCGCCGGACGGCCCGCCGCGCCCCACGCCGCCTCGAACGCCTCGACGACGCGGCCGGTGGTCGACGGGTCGTCATGGACGTACATCGGCAGGGCCGCGACGCGCCGGCAGCCGGTCGCGGCGAGCGCCGCCGCCGCGTCGTCCATCGACGGCGTCCCGTAGACCGTCCCGACGACGACGCGGACCGGCCCCGGGGCGCGCGACGCCATCACCGGGCGGCCGAGGAGCCGGTTCTCGAGCGCGAGCGCCTGCGACTCGAGCAGGTCGCGGACGGGAGACCGGCCGCCGATCAGCCCGTACCGCTTCCGGAGCTCGTCGCCGCGCGCCGCCCATTCCTTCTCGGCCCGGCGGCGCGGGAACGGCGCGGTCAGCGTGCGGGGCGCGAACGCGGGGTCGGACCAGAGCGCGAGATGGAACGCCTCGATCGCGTCCTCGGTGTCCGGCCCCCCGACGTGCAGGAGGACGACGCCGCGCTCGGCCGGGCCCGGCGGCGCGTCGTCGGCGCGGTGGTCGAGGTGGCGGAGGACCGGCTTCACCGCGACTCCGTGATCCTGAGCACCCGACGCGACTTCTTCCCCTTCCGGAGCGCGAAGTACCGGACGCCGTCCTCGTCGGTCGACGCCTCGTCGAGTCGGAGCCGGCGCTGCACGTCCGAGACCTTCTCGTCGTTGACGTAGATGCCGCCCCCTTCGATCGAGCGGCGCGCCTCCTTCTTGCTCGGCACGAGGCCGCAACCGAGGAGCTCGTCGAGGAGGCCGGCCCCCTCCCCCTCGAACGCCGCCGCGTCGCGGTCGACCACGCCGTCGGCGAGGTCGGCGACCCGGAGCGCCCCCCCTCCTCCGTGGAGCTGCGCCGTCGTCCGCACCGCCTGCGCGAGCGCGTCCTCGCCGTGGACGAGCGCGGTCATCTCCTCGGCCAGCGCCCGCTGCGCGCCCCGCTTCGACGGGTCGGACGCGTGCTCGGCCTCGATGCGTTCGATCTCCTCCGCCCCGCGCGCGGAGAAGTAGCGGAGGTAGCTCCCGACGTCGCGGTCGTCGGTCCGGAGCCAGAACTGGAAGAAGTCGTACGGGGACGTCCGCGCCGCGTCGAGCCAGACCGTACCGGCCTCGGTCTTCCCGAACTTCTCGCCGGACGCCGACTTGATCAACGGCACCGTCAGACCATGGACCTTCTTCCGCCGCTTCGCGCGGACGAAGTCCGACCCGGCGACGATGTTCCCCCACTGGTCGCTGCCGCCGCACTGCAGCGTGACGCCGTGACGGTCGTGCAGCTCGAGGAAGTCGACCGCCTGGAGGATCGAGTAGCTGAACTCGGTGTACGAGATCCCCTGCTCCGACTGGACGCGGC
>JAUIEL010000321.1 GCA_030428825.1 bacterium | reverse complement strand
AGGAGAGAATATGTATTCTCGTAATCGCGCTAAGGCGCGGAATTTAGCACTGCTCTCAATTGTGGGTATACTTCTACAATCATGTCCGCCAGCCGGGCCGGATTTGCACCCGGATACTGCCGCGGAAGCCACGGCCATCAGTACGGATGGAACCGGCGTTGACGGCTTCATTTCATCAGCCGGAGACCGGGATTTCTTTCGTTTCGCCGCAGCGGCGGGCGTCGAGTACACAATCGAAACCACCGGTCCAACGGATACGTACCTCCGCGTTTTCGATACGGACGGGACGACGGAACTCGTCTCGAACGATGACGGGGGTCTGGGCCTAAACGGACGCATAGTCTGGACGGCGCCAGACGAAAATACGTACTTCGTTTCCGTGGAGCACTTCAGCGCTTTCGGAGGCTCCGGACCTTACACCTTGACTATCGCCGGCGGCCCGTCAACGGGCGCCCCGGATCTCGCGGTTTCGACTATCTTCGTATCGCCGGACACCGCCGCCGAAGGTCAGTCCATCACGGTCGCCGCGACGGTTCGGAACGTCGGCAAGAGCCGACATGGCCCTGTAGGAAAGGAGGTGGTCCCACGTATGTGTAGTCCCAAACTGAAGAGGCTGTGTGCCTAGTGTCAGCTGGCCGGCGGGCCCCTGAAGGGTTCGCAGCCTCTTTCCGAACAGGGCGTGGGTTCCGACCCGCGCCCTTTCTTCTTGGGTCTCGACCCGATTCGGCGGCGCGGCGCTCCGGACCGGACGCGGTCGTTCAGCGCGAGGCCGCCGCCGACGCGACCGCGGCGAGGAGCTCCTCGCGGCCGAACGGCTTGAAGACGACGCGGTTCCCGTCCCGCGTCAGCAGGTCCTCGTCCGAGAACGAGTCGCCGGTGACGAACACGAACCGCCCCTTCAGCTCCGGACGGCGTCCGACCACCTCGCGGTAGAGGTCCGGACCGCGGCCGTCCTCGAGCGCGACGTCGCTCACGACGTGCTCCCACGCCCGCGGCCCGAGGAGGCACGCCCGCGCCTCCTCGATCCCGCGCGTCACCTCGACCTCGAAGCCGTCGGTCTGCAGGCAGAAGCGGAGGTACTCCGCGATCCCCGCCTCGTCCTCGACGACGAGCACGGCCTCGCGCGGCCGCGGCGCGCCGGCGTCCGCCGACGCGGACGCGAGCTCGGGGGCGTCCTCCTCCGGCGCGCCGTCGGCCGAGGCCCTCGGAAGGCGGAGCGTGAACCGCGCCCCCCTCGGCTCGCGCGCCGCGGCGACGAGCGTGCCGCCGTGGTCCGCGGCGAGCCCGCGCGCCAACGCCAGTCCGAGGCCGGTCCCCGCCCCCTCCGCCTTGGTCGTGACGTACGGCTCGAACAGCCGCTCGGCGTCCCCGCCGGGCAGCCCCGGTCCGTCGTCGGTCACCTCGACGATCGCTTCGTCCCCCTCGACCGCGAGCCGGACGTCGATCCGTCCCCCCCGCTCGACGCTCCGGAGCGCGTCCCGGGCGTTCGTGACGAGGTTCAGCACGACCTGCTCGATCTGGTGGGCGTCGACCGACGCGACGACCCCGCCCGGATCGGTGAGGGCGAGGGTGATCCGGTCGCGGCGGAGGGCCCGCTCCACCAGGTCGACGACGCCGCGCGCGATCCGTCCGAGATCCTCCTCCCGACGCGCCGGGGCGGTGCGGCGGGCGAACCGGAGCAGCCCGGTGATGACCCGGCGGCACCGGTCCGCCTGTCCCCGGATCTCCTCCCACGCGGTCGCCGCGTCCGCGTCGCCGTGCTCGTGGCGTTCGATCGCCGCGCAGACCGCCGCGATCGGGTGGTTCAGTTCGTGGGCGAGTCCCGACACGAACGTGCCGAGCGAGGAGAGACGCTCCGCCTGGCGGAGCCGTTCCTCGGCCGCGCGCCGCTCGGTGACGTCGCGGAGCAGCAGCGCCGCGCCGATCGGCTCGGAGAGGTCGTCGAGGATCGGGTCGACGGTCGCCACGATCCTCCGCGGGTCGTCCTCCGGCCCGAGGTCGACCTCGAGCCGCGACGACTCGCGCCGCCGGATCGCGCCGCGCAGCCGGCGGGCGTCGGGCTCGCCGAGCCGGAGGAACTCCAGCGGGTCGCGCCCGATCGTGTCGTCCTCCGCGACGCCGAGGAGGCGGCACGCGCTCGGGTTGATCGCGGTCACGCGCCCCGCCGGATCGAGGCCGACGACGCCGTGGTCGACCGCCGCGACGACCTCCCCGAGGAACCGGACCCGCTCCTCGCCGATCGAACGGGCGCTGACGTCGGTCACGTGCTGGACCACCCCCTCGATCCGGCCGCTCGCGTCGGGGACCGGGATCGTCGCCAGCTCGTACCGGGGTCGGCGTTCCTCGTCGCGGACCGTGAAGAACCGGGCGCTCCCCCGGTCGAAGCACTCGGCGACGGGGCAGCCGGAGCAGGCGTCGCGACGGAAGTACGACGTCTCGCACGCGAGCCGCCCGACCAGCGGCTCCTCGAACCGGAGCTCGGCGAACCAGTTCACCTCCACGATCCGGCAGCCGGCGTCGGTCACGACGATCGGGTCGGAGACGGAGTCGAACGTCGAGCGGAGGGTCGCCCCGGGGTCCACCCCGCTCCGGAAGGTGCGCCGCCCGAGCGTGAACCCGACGAGCACCACGCCGACCGTCTTCAGGGTCACCTCCAACGGCACCGCGAGCGGGACCTCGCCGAACCCCGTCGCGCGGGCGAGCGCCAACGACGCGCCGCCGGCGAGCGCCGCCGCCCCGACCCGCGCCGTGAGCCCGCCGAACGAGCGCCCGCGTTCGGCGACGCCGAGCGCGGAGACGAGGAGGACGACCGACAGCAGCGCGACGTGGAGGGCGATCTCGGCCGCCGCCGAGCCGTTCAGCGACTGCACCGCGACGACGCCGAGCGCCAGCGAGAGTCCCGCCGCCGCGAGCGGGAACGCGCCGCGGCGGGGCCGGCCCCGGCCGTCCCGGGGGACCTGGCCGGCGCGGGGCTTCCTCGGGTCGGTCGTGGTGCCGTCGGATCGGGACATGGTCGAGCCTGTCGACTCGATCGACCGCGCGACGCGCACCGCTTGAGCCTCCTCCCCGCGGATCCGCGCGCCGCGAGCCGGTCCGCCTCGCTCACCCCTCGAGCGGCTTCACCTCGAGCTCGCTCCAGATCGCGTGGAGGACCTCGTTCTCCAGATCCGCGTACCGCTGGCCGAGGAAGCGCCACGCCTCCCCGGTCTCCGCGGGGACCTCGCGCAGCTCGTCGACGGGGCAGAAGATCTCGACCACCGAGCCGTCCCCCGACTCCCCCACCCGGAGGAAGAGGCGGAACCGGACCGGCTGGCGCGGGGAGCTCCGCTCGAGCTCCAAGGTGCGGATCCTCGGGTCCTCGGTCACCGGACCGCCCGCGAACCGGAGCCGCACCACCGCCCGCGCGACCGCGAACGCCCGGTCGGCCGGCACGTCCTCGAGCTCCAGGGTGCGGAACACCCCGTCCTCGGTCGTCCCGATCCCCTCGACGTCCTGGGGGTCCGGCTCCAGCGAGCAGCCCGCCGCCCACAGGATCGCCCCGATCGCCCCGGCGAGCCGGAGTCCGCCCGACCGCTCGCTCATCTCCGCGCCCTCCCGTGTCCGCCGCCGCCGGGCGTCTCGACCGTCAGGACGTCCCCGACCTCCAGACGCGTCGACTCCTTCCCGGCGAGGTCCCGGCGACCGTTGCTCGTCGCCACCGTCGTCCGTCCCGTCCGGCCCGACGCCCCGCCCGCGAGGCCGTACGGGCCGCGCCGGTGACGGTCCGCCACCACCGTCGCGACGAGCGGCGCGCGCGCCTCGATCGACCGCACGATGCCGTCGCCGCCGCGACGGGCGCCGCCGCCGCCGGAGCGCCGCCGCACCGCGTAGCGCACCACCCGGAGCGGCGCGTCCCGCTCGAGCATCTCGATCGGGGTGTTCCGGGTGTTCGTCATGTGGGTCTGGAGCGCCGACGCGCCCGCTCGATCGGCCGACGCGCCCGCGCCCCCGCCGATCGTCTCGTAGTAGGTGAACCCCTCCCCCCCGAGGGTCAGGTTCGTCATCGTCCCCGCCGACGCCGCCGGCACGCGCGCGGGGAGCGCCTTCGCGAGCGCGCCGAGGACGACGTCGACGATCCGCTGGGACGTCTCGACGTTCCCCGCCGCGACCGCCGCCGGCGGGAGCGCGTGGACGAGCGACCCCTCGGGCGCGCGCAGCGTGATCGGCCGCAGGATCCCGCCGTTCGCGGGGACGTCGTCCCGCAGGAGACACCGGAACGCGTAGCCGACCGCGGCGAGCGTCACCGCGAGGTTCGCGTTCACCGGGCCGGCCGCCTGGCGCGCGGTCCCCGCGAAGTCGACGGTGACGCGGTCGCCGCGCGGTGCGAGCGACACGGCGATCGGCAGCGGTCCGTTCCCGAGCCCGTCGTCGTCGAGCTCGTCCCGGAACCGGAAGACGCCGCGCGGGAGGGTGCGGAGCTCGCGTCGGAGCGCCAGCGCCGTCGAGGCGGGGAGCCCCGCCGCCGCCGCCGCGAGGCGCTCGAGACCGTGCTCGGCCGCGAGCTCCTCCAGCCGCCGCGCGCCGACGAGGTTCGCCGCGCTCTGCGCCCGGAGGTCCCCCTCCCGCTCGTCGGGCTGACGGACCTGCGCCCGGAAGAGCCGGCGGAAGTCCTCGACCGGCGTCCCGCGGCGCGACAGATGGACCGGCGGGATGCGGAACCCTTCGCCGTGGACGTCGGCCTGGAGCCCCATCGAGCCGGGGGACGCGCCCCCGATGTCGGCGTGGTGCGCCCGGTTCGCCACGAGGAAGTCGGGGCGCTCCCCACCCCCGAGGAAGACCGGCCGGACGACCGTGACGTCGGGGAGGTGCGTCCCGCCGCGGAACGGGTCGTTCACGACGACCTCGTCCCCGGGTTCGAGCCGGCAGTCCGCGAGGACCGCGGCGACCGAGAGCGGGGTCGCGCCGAGGTGGACCGGGATGTGGGCCGCCTGGGCGCACATCGTCCCGTCGCCGAGGAAGACCGCGCACGAGTAGTCGCGGCGCTCCTTCACGTTCGGAGAGAACGCCGCGCGCTGCAGCGCCGCTCCCATCTCCTCGGCCACCGCCGCCAGGAGCTCGGCGAAGAGCGCCACCGCCACCGGGTCCGCCGTCGAGTCGTTCCGCGCCGCCATCCCCACCGATCCCAACGTCCGCCGCGACCCGCCGCAAGCCCGCGCGCCCCCGCCGCCGACGCTTGACGCCGTTCCCGGCTCCAGTAGGGTCCTCGACGGGCGGCACCGGACCGCCGCCAGGGAGGACACGACGTGGCTCGAAGGAAGACGCCGAACTCCGCCCGGAAGACGACCGCCGCCCGGAAGAGCGCGAAGGCCGACGCGAAGAAGGGCGCGTCCCGGAAGAAGGGGGCGACCCGCGGGAAGGAGGCCGCTTCGACCGAGAAGAAGGGCTCGAGGAAGAGGAAGGAGAAGGCCGCCTCGGAGAAGAGGGGTTCGACCGAGAAGGGAGGTTCGAAGAAGACGAAGAAGGAGGTCGCGTCCGAGAGGACGCCGTCGACCGGAGGGAAGGCGTCGAAGAGGACGAAGGCCGCGCCGAAGAACCCCTCGTCCGGGAAGAAGGAGAGGAAGGGGACGAAGGCCGCGACCCGGAAGAAGGTCGCGACGCGGAGGATGGCCGCCGCGCGGACGACGCCGAAGCGGAAGGCGACGGCGCAGAAGAAGGCGGCGGCGCGCATCTCGACGCCGACGACGTCCGGACCGACCTCCGCGCCGCCGGCCGAGCCGCTCGCCCCGTCCCGAGCCGCCCCGCCGCCCCTGGAGGACGAGCCGCTCGACCTCTCGACCGAGTTCGACGACGTCCTCGACCTCGAGGACGACTACGAGAACTACGAGGACGACTTCCTGTTCGAGGACGAGGAGTTCTGAGCGGCCCCTCGCGCCGCCTCGATCAACCCCTTCCGCAGCGGCTCCAGCCGCCCCTCCGCCAGCGCGGCCGCGCCCGCCCCGCGCACCTCCAGCGTCTGCTCGACCCGGCCGTCCGCCGTCACCACGGTCGCGCCGACGACGTCGAGGTTCGCCTCGGCGACCGCCCGCGCGACGTCGAGCACCGCGCCCGACCGGTCCGGTCCGGCGACGGTGACGATGAGCCGGTCGTCCTCTCCCGCCGCCTGGAGTCGCACGGTCACCGCCGCCCGCGGCACGGCCGGCGGCGCGCTCGGCGGTTCCGCGCGGACCGCCGCGCCCTCTCCGCTCAGGATCCGGCCGACCGCCGTCCGGAGCGCCTCGAGGTCGAACCCGGAGGCGCCGCCGCCGACCAGGAACCGGTCGAAGGCGACCCCGTCCGCGCGCGTGTACGCCTCGGCGGCGGTCAGGTCGAGACCCGCGACCGAGAGCGCGAGACAGAGATCGGCGAGGAGTCGCGGGCGGTCGGGCGCGACGATCCAGACGCGCCGTCGCTCCCCCTCGTCGTCCCACGCCAGCGCGGCGACGTCGCCCGCCGCCACGCGCTCGGCGAGCTCGAGATGGAGGCGGACCTCGTCCTCGTCGACCTCCTCCGCGTACCGCGCCGGCATGCGCGCGAGGTGCCGCGCCCGCGGGCCGTCGGCGCCCGCGCTCGGCGGCCCGGAGAGACGGCGCGCGGTCCGCTGGGCGAGGTCGCGGAGCAGCTCGGCCGGCCAGCGCGAGTACGCCGTCGCCGACGTCGCGCGGAGGTCGCAGACCGTCGCCAGGTGGAGGAGATGCAACCGCGTCGGCGTGCGGACCGCCCGCGCGAACGCGTCGAGCGCCGACTCGTCCCTCGGGTCGAGCGGCCGACCGAGGCGCGACATGGTCCCCTGCTCGCGCACGAGGAACGCGACGTCGTCCGCGCGCCGTTCGTCGACCCCGAGCCGCCCGAGGAGCGGCCGCACGATCGCCTCGCCCGCGCCATCCTCCGCGCCCCGGACGAGATCCGACGCGAGGAGCGCGATCTTCAGGGCCGCGAGGTCCGGGATGCGCCGGGCGAGGGCGCGCAGCTCCTCCGGGAGCGTCTCGTCCTCCCCCTCGAGCCGGTCCGCGACCTCGATCGCGCGGAGGAGGTGCTCGTCGACCGGGTAGGCGTGACGCGGCTCGCGACGCGCGAGGCCGACGACCGCGTCGAACTCGGGCACCAACGCCGCGAGCACGCCCGCGTCGGCGAGGCCCCGCAGGATCGGCGCGGTCCGACCGGCCGCCTCGAACGCCCGGCGGAGCTCGCGCCACGCCTCGTCGCTCGCCCGGAGCCGCTCCGCGAGCCGGGGGGCGTCGCGACGCGCGAGGTGGATCAGACGCTCCGACGCGTCGAGTCCCCGCTCGGAGAGGATCCGGAACGCCGTCACGAGCCGCTCGGGCGCCTCCCGGAACACGCCGTCGCCGCGCGGCACGAGGCGTCCGGACTCCTCCGCGAACGCCTCCGACAGCTCCACGCGCGGGCCGGCCTCGTCCCCGCCGGTCGCCGCGCGCCGCTCGCGCGCGACGACGCCGAGCACCCGGTCGACGGCGCGCGAGACGACGGCGCCGTGTCGCCGCAGCCGACGCAGGAACGCCTCCACCGCGCGCGGCTCGACCGCGTCCTCGCCGTCGCCGGAGAGCCGCGCGCAGACCGCGTCCCAGCGCGCGAGCTCGAGCCTGTCCTCGTCGCCGCCGGTCACGAGA
>JAUIEL010000320.1 GCA_030428825.1 bacterium | reverse complement strand
TTGCTTGGAGGAGACCTTCCCTCTGCCCGTCCGTCAGGCTTTGGCAGGTATTCCAGAGACCTCGTCCTCTGCACCCTCGATGGGGCTGTCCGGGTTCAGGTCTCCGTCGCTAGTCGCGGTCGCGTCCGAGTTGCTCTCGCGGGGGAAGTTCTTGCGAACTCTAATCACGAAAAAGCCGGTCCCGCCGTCGGCAAGGCCGCCGTCAGTCGATCCCCAGTTGTAGCTTCCGCCGCCCGTGCCCGCACTCCAGGTGCCGGGCAACGGTGATCCCGTGCCAGCGTCAGTGGGAGGCTGTTGGGCCGTGCCGCTCGGTTGTCCGGTCTTCGGATCGATGTGGATGTCCTTGACGGTCTCCCCCGTGTTGTTGACGACTTCGATGGTGTAGAGAAGGTAGTTCTCGTCGTTCGGATCCTCTACGGGGTCACCCGGCGTGCTCACGTCGAGTCCACCCGCGAGCAACCGACGCGCCTGCGCTACGTCGGGCCAAATGAGGGCGATGGATGCCATCACGGTGACGGCGGCGAGCAGCGCCGTTGCGAACTTCCTGATCATCTTCCTGTTCCTTCCCGAATCTCCGATGTGACCGACCCGTCGCGCGGAGGTCACGAACTGCGGTGTGGTCACACCCAGGTTTCCTACTGCCGGCGCTCACCCTCCGGCCGCGCGCCAAGGCTCAGTACCTCAGCTTCTGGCGGCTAGCAGTCCGTTGAAGAAGTGCTGTGGGTGCGAGGCGAGTTCCTCGCGGCCGAGATCAAGGCGCCCATCCGGAGGCGAATCGCCGATTCATCGAGGAATGCGCAACGCAGAGATCGGCCGCGAGGGGCCGCCGCAGCCCCGCATGACTTCTTCAACGGGCTGCTAGTCTACCGGACCCGACGACCTGCCTCGCCAGCGTCGTCTTTCCGACCTGCCGGGCGCCGAGGATGGCGACGATGCGGTAGCAGCCCGTTGAAGAATCCCGCCTCTCCTTTGAGAAGAGGGTGGCGCGCCGGGCCGAGTGCACCGATCTTACGGTCAGGATGTCGATCATGTCACTCGGTCGCTGTGGCCCACGGGAACAGCGGCTCTGGATCGGCGCGGACGAGCTACCGCGGTCGCCGGGCCATCCGTTCTACGCGCAGCTCAGCCGGCTCCTCTCGGAGTGCGACTTCGACCGGTACGTCGAGGGGCTCTGCGAGCCGTTCTGCGCGGACCGGACCGGGCGGCCCTCGATCCCGCCGGGCGTCTACTTCCGCATGCTCTTCGTGGGTTACTTCGAAGGGATCGACTCGCAGCGCGGGATCGCGTGGCGATGCTCGGACAGCCTGTCGATCCGGGAGTTCCTCGGTCTCGGCACCACCGATCGCGCGCCGAACCACTCCTCGCTGACGGTGATCAGGAAGCGCCTCTCGCTCGAGGTTCACCTCGAGGTGTTCCGGTTCGTCGTGGACATGGCCGCGAAGAAGAAGCTGCTGAAAGGCAAGTCGATCGCGGTCGACGCGACGCTGCTCGAGGCGAACGCGGCGATGAAGTCGATCGTTCGTCGCGACACGGGCGAGAACTGGATGGAGTACGTGAGGCGACTCGCCGAAGCCGAGGGGATCAAGGAGCCGAACGACGACGACCTGCGGCGCTTCGATCGGCGCCGCAAGGAGAAGAAGGTCGGGAACGACGACGGGGAATCGAAGAGCGACCCGGACAGCCGCATCATGAAGATGAAGGATGGCCGGACGCACTTCTCCTACAAGGCCGAGCACGCGATCGACCTCGACTCCGAGATGATCGTGGCGGCCACCATCTTCCACGGCGACGTGTCCGATCCGAACTCGCTCATGGAGACCCTGTCGGAGGCGGAGGCAACCCTCTCGACGACAAACGGCGCGACGATCGAGGAGCTCGTGGCGGACAAGGGGTACCACGAAGGGCCGACGCTGGCTGCATGCGAGGGACAGGGCATCCGCACGTACGTGCCCGAATGTCAAGGCTCGCCCAAGCAGGTCCACCCTCAGTTCGGCCAAGCAGGTCCACCCTCGACGGCGTTCCCGATGGCGCTTCTCGTCCGCTCCCGGACGGGCCGTTTCGACGTGATCGGCAAGCGGGGGGCGGCGGCCCCGGCGGGCCTTCCATCGAGCCGGGGCGGGGCCGCCGCCCCTCCCCGTCCGTTGCATCGGTCCGCCGCGCTCAGGAATCGTCATCGCGTCCCCTCCGCCCCTTCCTCGAGGGCGGGTTCCGGTAGGAGTTCCCCTCCATGACCACGACCTGTGCGTGGTGGAGGAGCCGATCCATCGCGGCGCTCGCCATCAGGTCGTTCTCGAAGAGCGAAGGCCACTCCTCCAAGGCGCGGTTCGACGTCAAGATCATCGCCCCGCGCTCGTACCGCTGCCGGATCACCTCGTAGAGGTCGATCGGCTCGTCCCGCTCCAGCGGGCGCAGGCCGAGGTCGTCGACGATCAGCAGGTCGACGCCGGAGAAGCGGACGAGCTTCCGGTCGTAGCTCCCGTCGGCGCGCGCGGCGCGGAGCTGCGAGAGCATCTGGTGCGCGGTCGTGCACAGCACCGTGTGCCCCGCCTGGCAGGCCCGGAGCCCGATCGCCTGCGCGACGTGCGACTTCCCGACGCCGGCCGGTCCGACGAGCAGCACGTTCTCGTGGCGCTCCACGAAGTGGCAGGTCGCGAGGTCGATGACCCGCGCCTTCGGGATGCCCGGGTTGAAGGTGAAGTCGAAGTCCTCGAGGCTCTTCGACGACTCGAAGCTCGCACGGCGCAGCCGGAGCTGGAGCTGCTTGGATTCCCGTCGCTCGACCTCGTCGTGCAGCACGCGATACAGGAACTCGTCGTGGGCGAGGTCGTCGTCCACGGCCTGTCGGCTCCGGAGCTCCAGCGTCTGGAGCACGCCCGACAGCCGGAGCTTCTTCAGCACCGGCACCAGGTCGCTGGTCATGAGGGGTCTCCCAGGTTCGAGAGGAGGATCTCGTGCACCGACCGCGCGAAGCGCGGTCTCTCCGGCGAGCGGCTCGCCGGCTTCTTCTCGTCGGGCAGCGGCTCGAGGTCGAGGCCGGAGCGCAGGATGTTCTTCAGCCCGCCGACGGTGAGGTTGCCGAAGGCGAGGGCGCGCGCGCAGGCCCGGTTCGCCCGCGAGTCCGGGTACTTCTCCAGGTGCGTCACCGACGCCTGGACGTTGCGGAGCTGGTAGACGACGTCGTCCGAGTCGAAGACCTCCACGACGTAGCGCCGGACGTCCTCGCCGAGCCGCGCCGCACGGCTCTCCCAGTACGTACGCCCTCGATGGCGGAGGTCGCGCCGGTGATCGGGGAGGTGCGCCTCGTCGGTGCTCCGCGGTCCCTCGCCCCGCCGCGGATGCGTCGCGATCCGCTCCTCGTCCGCGTAGATCGCCACCGTGCTCGGCGTCGCCTTGACCCAGACCTGCTCACTGATCCGCCGCCAGGGGACCGAGTAGAGCCGCTTCTCGAAGGCGACGTGACCGTCGGGATGCACCTTCGCCGTGCGCCAGACGATCGGCTCGAAGCGCTCGCGCGGGAGCGGAGCGAGCGCGGCCCTCTCCTCCTGCTCGAAGACCTCGAGCGGCCGGCGGTGCGTGGTGCCGTGGATGCGGCGCCCCGCGATCTCCGTGATCCAGCCGAGCAGCTCCCGGTTCGCCGTCACGCGGTCGAGGCCCTCCCGCGGCGCGAAGAAGCTCCGCTTGACGTACTTCACCCCCGCTTCGACCTTCCCCTTCTTCTCCGGCGAGCGCGGCGGCGTCGGGTCGACGAGGAAGCCGTAGTGCCGCGCGATCTCGCGGTAGCTCCGGTTGATCGCGACCTCGTCCGTCGTCGAGAAGGCCGCGCGCACGACGGCGGCCTTCAGGTTGTCCGGGACCACCACCTTCGGGACGCCGCCGAAGTGCTCGAAGGCGTGGACGTGCAGCGACTGCCAGGTCTGCGCCTTCTGGTCGAAGACGACCTCGGCGTACTGGTGGCGGCTGTGGCCGAGCGTCATCACGAAGACCCACGCCCGGCGGAGGACGCCCCGCGTCGGGTCGTAGAGCTTCCCCACGTAGCCGAAGTCGACCTGTGCCACCTCTCCGGGATCGGTCTCGACCGGGATCGCGACGTCCTCCGGGCGCACGCCGCGCTCCTTCCTCACGCGGGCGCAGTACCGCTTCACGGCGGAGAGGCTCACGGTGAACGACGGCTCCCGCAGCCGCAGCGTGTCGTGGATCGCCTGCGGCGCGCAGCCGCGCTCGACCAGCTCGAGGATCGCCTCGCGCCACGGCTCGGCCGACGACGTCTGCTGCGGCGCGACCTTGCGGTCGACGCCAGCGTCGACCGCTCGTCTCAGCACCCCGAGCTCGGGGAGGTCGTCGGCGTCTCCGACGAGGAGGCCGGCTGTCGCCAGCGCATCCCGGTACCGGCGGTGGGTGTCGCGTCCCATACGAAGGGTCCGAGCGACCTCCCGGTCGCTGCGGCCGAGGCGGTGGAGACGGACGAGCTCCTGCAGGCGGTGCATGTCGACCCTCTTCGCGCTCATCGGCTCCTCCGCGGGGGTGGGTTTCCCGCGAAGGATGCCGGATGCGGTTCTCAGGCGAGTCCGGAAGGTGGATTCAGTGCGGCCCAGGTGGACCTGCTTGGCCGAACTGGGGGTGGACCCGCTTGGCCGAACCGGCGTGGACCCGCTTGGCCGAACCGGGGTGGACCCGCTTGGGTGAACCGAGGGTGGACCTTATACGGCGGTCTGTGACACTTCGTGAAGTCCCTCCACACAGCGCCGCCCTTTGACGGACATCCGAGCGTACCGCGTCTCGATCGACCCCCGCGCGTCGGGGGCCGCGACGAGTCGCACCTTCATCCGGAGACCGCCCTCGCAGCCCTCGCTCACCCGCCCGCCGCCTCCTTCAACGCCCGCACCACCATCGCGAAGCCGTGGCGGCGCGCCGCCGACGTCTCTCCCGCGTCCGCGAGCAGCCGGTCGACGTCGAGGGCGCCGACCTCCTCCGTCGTCGAGCCGACCGCGCGATCGAGGACGAACGACGCGCCGGCGATCACGGCCGGACAGCCCTGCGCCAGGAACGAGGCCTCGGCGAGGCGCCCCCCGTCGACGCGGACGAACACCTCGATCACGTCGCCGCACGCGGGGTTGTCCGCCGACGCGACGCCGGTCGGGGCGTCGAGCCGACCGACGCGGCGCGGACGGCGGAAGTGGTCCTCGAGGAACGGGGGGAGCGGCATCGAGGCCGGAGCGTAGCGGCGGCGACGGCGAAAAGCTCAACCAGGTGGTTGACGATCCCGCGTGCGGTCGCGATATTCAACCACATGGTTACGGATTCGACGGACGTCCTCGACGCCACCTTTCATGCCCTCTCGCACCCCACGCGCCGGGCGATGCTGGCGACGCTCGCCGACGGGGTCGAGCGATCGGTCGGCGAGCTGGCCGCCCCGTTCGACGTCTCGCTCGCCGCGTCGTCGAAGCACCTGAAGGTGCTCGAGGCGGCCGGCCTGATCGAGCGCCGCGTCGTCGGCCGCACCCACTCGGTCCGGATCGACGCCTCGCCCCTCGCCGAGGTCGCCGACTGGACGGAGGCGTTCCGCGCCTGCTGGGAGCCGACGTTCGCGCGACTCGACGGCGTGCTCGAGGAGATGAAGAGGCACCGAAAGGCGAGGAGGGACCGATGAAGCCGAACGACACGTTGAAGGTGACCGCCCGCGGCGACCGCGAGCTGGTGATCGAGCGGCGGCTCGACGCGCCGCGGGAGATCGCGTGGGAGGCGATGACGCGCCCCGAATTGGTCGGCCGCTGGCTGCGGGGCCCGGGCGGCTGGTCGACCTCCGAGTGCACGATCGATCTCCGGCCGGGCGGCGCCTTCCGCCACGCCTGGCGGCACGAGGACGGGCGGGAGATGGCGATGAGCGGGACGATCCGGGAGGTCGCCGCCCCGGAGCGGCTGGTCCGGACCGAGCGGTTCGAGTTCGGCTGCGAGACCCAGGCGGGAGAGCAGCTCGGCACGATGACCCTCGACGCGCTCGACGACGGGACGACCGCCCTCCGGATCGTCGTCCTCTACCCCACCCGCGAGGCGCGCGACGGCACCCTCGCGAGCGGCGCGAACGAAGGGATGGCCGAGAGCTACGCGGCCCTCGACGACGTCCTGAACGAGCTCGGCGGATGACGCCTCGAAAGGGGGACGGCGACCGCGCGGGGGCTTCGGCCGACGACGCGCTCGCCTGGCTGGAGCGGCACGGCACGAAGAAGCAGATCGCGGAGCTGGCCCGGTACGGCATCGACGCCGCGCGCCCGTTCGGCGTCCCGGTCGGCGCGCTGAAGACGTACGCGAAGCAGCTCGGGAAGGACCACGCGCTCGCGCGGGCGCTCTGGGGGTCCGGTCGCTACGAGGCCCGCCTCCTCGCCGCGTTCGTCGACGAGCCCGCGCGCGTCACCTCGAAGCAGATGGACGACTGGGCGCGCGACTTCGACGACTGGGCGACCGTCGACACCGTCTGCTTCCACCTCTTCGACCGGGCGCCCGCCGCCTGGAAGAAGCCGAAGCCGTGGGCCGCGGCGCGGGCCGAGTTCAAGAAGCGGGCGGCGTTCGCGCTCCTCTGGAGCCTGAGCGTGCACGACCGCGACGCGCCGGACGACGCCTTCCTCGCCGCCCTCCCGCTGATCGAAGCGGGGGCCCGGGACGACCGGAACTTCGTGAAGAAGGGGGTCGACATGGCGCTCCGCGCGATCGGGAAGCGGAACCGGGCCCTGAACGAGGCGGCGGTCGCGCTGGCCGCGCGGCTCGGCGCGTCGGACGACGGGACGGCGCGCTGGATCGGCCGCCACGCGCACCGGGAGCTGACGGGCGCGGCGGTCCGGAAGCGACTGACCGGTCGCTGAGCGGAGCGTCCGGCGCGCTCTCCCGAGCCGGGCGTCAGCCGGGTCGAGAGCTCGACGACGCCGGTCGGACCGCGCGCGGAACCCGGAGCCGGCGCGCCGCGACCGCACCCGCGACGCCCCAGATCAGGCTGTTGGCGACGAAGAGGAGCCACTCCAGGACGTCCGGCGCGCTCGGCGAGCCCCACGTCTCCCAGATCCAGCGGCCCGGGAGCAGGAGCGCCCCGACGACGGCGCCGCACGTCGTCGTCGCGGCCGAGAGGAGTCGGCTCGGCGTCTCGGCGTCGAACTCCCGCATGGTCAGACCGAAGGAGACCACGAAGAGCCCGAGGGTCGCCAGGAGGTGACCGGCCGCCAGGAGGAGGGCGAGTCCGATCGTCGGGCGGGATCGAGATGCGAGCACCACGCCTCGAGGGTACTCGGTCCGCGCGAGAGCGCGCTCCGTCTCCCGCGTCGACCAGTTGCTAGGCTCTCCGGTTCCGCCGCCCCCGGGACACCCTCCCGGCGCCGCCGACACCCCTCGGAGCCATTCATGACGCGTCCCTCGTTCGTCCTCCTGCTCCTGTCGCTCCTGTTCGTCGCCTCCCCGCCCGCCCTCCGGGCCCAGGACGAGCCCGAGCCCGAGGCGGCGGCGGTCGAGGAGGCGGGCGACGCCGCCGAGACGCCGGACGAGGAGGGAGACGACGAGAAGAAGGAGGGGACCGAGGAGGAGGAAGAGGAGATTGGAGGACGAGAAGAGGAGGTGAACGATGAGAATGAAGAGGACCAAGACTTGATTAGCCACGAGGAGGAGGAGGAGGACGA
>JAUIEL010000946.1 GCA_030428825.1 bacterium | reverse complement strand
TGAAGACACTCCTCCTTCGGCCCGCGGCGGCGGCCGACGTCGACGACGCTTATCGCTGGTACGAGAAGCAGCGCGCCGGTCTGGGCGAGGACTTCCTCGCCGAGGTGACGAAGGCGTTCGCGAGGATCCGGGAGGCCCCCGAGCGCTGCCAGGCGCACCATCGCGAGACTCGACGCGTCTCGCTCCGCCGGTTCCCGTACGGCGTTTTCTATCGCGTCATCGAAGACACGATCGTCGTGGTCGCCTGCATGCACGGGAGCCGGGATCCGCGGAGGTGGCGCTCACGCGGGTGATCCTGGTGCCGAGAAGGAAAGGTGGTCGGGGTGACTGGATTTGAACCAGCGACCTCTTGCTCCCGAAGCAAGCGCTCTAGCCAAGCTGAGCCACACCCCGACGTTCTTCAGACGCCTCGGGAGAAGCGAACCAGTATCCCCTCCCCCTCCCGGATCGCAAGGGGCTGACCTCTCTTTTTGACCTCGGCCGCGGGCCGTCCTCCGGCGCTCGCGGCGTTCGGGCCGCCGGTCGGCCCCCCTACTCCCCGAGATCCAGGAACGTCCCGTCGTTCTGCTGCGCCAGGGAGCGCATCAGGGCCTTCCCTCGGTCGTTCTTCCCGATCGAGATCGTGTGGATCGCGATCTTCCGGAGGGCGTTCACCCTCCGGACCTCGGCGAGGATCCGGTCGATCTCCGTCACCGGGCCGGCGGTCGGGTCGCCGTCGGAGAGGAAGAAGATCGTGTCGACCGGCGAGCCGAGGTCGGTGTCGTACCCCGCCTGCGCCGCCTCCGCGTCGAGCGCGGTCAGGATCGCCTCGTAGGTGTTCGTCTTGCCGAGCCCGCCGCCGGCCGACAGCGAGAGGCCGGCCTTCTTCTTCAGGTTCTGCGACGCGCCGCCGATCGGCTTCAGCTTCCGGACCCACTTCGCCGCCGACTTCCGGTTCAGGATGTTCGCCTGGACCAGCCCGCGCTTGTTCCACGGCTTCACCTTGGTCGCGAACGAGATGACGTTGAAGAAGACCGTGTCGTCGAGGTTCTCGATCGTGCGCGCGAGCTCGTGCTTCACGACCTCCATCTTCACGAAGTCGCGGTACGTCCGCCCCTGCAGCTTGAACTTCTCGCGGTCGAGGAGCGGGTCCTCCATCGAGCCGGAGACGTCGATCACGTAGATGATCCGCTTCGACTTCGTCGGGATCCCCGCGAAGTCGTCGGTCCCCGGCTGGTACCGCAGGAGCGCCTGCTCGTACGCCTCGCGCGCCTTTCGGATCGCCTCCTCCGACGGGACCTCGAAGCGGTCCTTGACGCGGTCCCAGGTCTCCTGCCACTTCTCCGGCTTGTTCCCGAGGTCGAACGTCGTCAGCGAGAGGAGCGCCTCGAGCACGTCGTCGATCAGCCGCCCCTCCTCCTTCGTGAGCTGGTCGATGAGCGGCTGGATCGACTCCTTCTGCCGGATGTTCGCCAACGCGTTCATCACGGACGAACGCTCCTGCCACAGGTTG
>JAUIEL010000319.1 GCA_030428825.1 bacterium | reverse complement strand
GAAGAGGTTCAGGACGCTCGGGTGCCCCTTCTCGATCTCGTCGCGCAGGAGGATCGCCTGCGGGTTCGACCGGATCTTCGAAGTGAGCTGGTGCCCCTCGTCCTCGTACCCGACGTACCCGGGCGGCGAGCCGATGATCTTCGCCACCGAGTGCGGCTCGGCGAACTCGGAGAGGTCGTACCGGAGGAGGCGTCCCGGCGACCCGAGCATGTACTCGGAGAGGCAGCGCGCCACCTCGGTCTTGCCGACGCCGGTCGGGCCGAGGAAGAGGAAGACGCCGTACGGTCGCTCGGGCCGGAAGTCGAGCTCGCGCTTGGTGAGGCGGAGCCGGTCGGCGACCCGTTCGGCGACGTGGTCCTGCCCGACGACGCGGGAGCGGAGGAACTCCTCGATGCCGAGCAGCTTCGCGCTCTCGTCGAGCGAGACCTCGCCGAGCGACTTCCCGAGCTGGTCGCGGAGCAGGTCGGCGATGTCGGTCGCGGTGACCGGCTCGACCTCCTCGGCGTCCGCGTCGGCCGCGAGGACCTTCCGCGCGCACGCCTGGTCGATCAGGTCGATCGCCTTGTCGGGGAGGTGCCGCTCGGGGAGGTGCTTCACGCTCAGCCGGACCGCCGCCTCGAGCGCCTTCGGCTCGAGCGCGACGCCGTGGTGCTCCTCGAACCGCGGGGCGAGCCCCTCGAGGATCCGCACGCACTCCTCCTGCGTCGGCTCCGGCACGTTGATCGGCTGGAAGCGGCGGACGAGCGCGCGGTCCTTCTCGATGAACTTCCGGAACTCGTCGGTCGTCGTCGCGCCGATGCACCGGACGTCCCCGCGCGCGAGGTGCGGCTTCAGGAGCGACGCGGCGTCGCCGGTCCCCTGCTGGCCCCCGGCGGAGAGGATGGTGTGGATCTCGTCGATGAACAGGACGACGTTCGGATCGGCGGCGGTCTCCTCGACGAGCTTCAGGATGCGCGCCTCGAAGTCGCCCCGGTACTGGGTCCCCGCGACGAGGTCGGCGGTCGAGAGCTCGTGCAGCCGGAGGTCCCGCAGCCGCTTCGGCACCTCGCCGTTCGCGATCCGCTGGGCGAGCCCCTCCACGATCGCGCTCTTCCCGACCCCGGGCTCGCCGAGGAGCACCGGGTTGTTCTTGCTGCGGCGGGCGAGCGTCTCGAGCACGGCGTGGATCTCGCGGTCGCGGCCGATCACCGGGTCGAGCTTGCCGTCCCGGGCGATCTCGACGAGGTCGCGCGAGAGCTGGGCGAGGATCGAGTCGCGCTTCGGCGCCGGCGGCGCGACGACGGTCGGGCTCGGCGCCGGCGTCGAGTCGTCGCCCGGGTCGCCCGGGGAGGAGGACGCGGCGAGGATCGCGAGCGCCGCGGTCTCGACCCCCTTCGGATCGACTCCGAAGCTGGCGAGGACGCGCTTCGGGAGGTTGTCCGCCTGGCGCAACACGCCGACGACGCCATGCTCGAACCGGAACGCCGCCCCTTCCTTCATCGAGTCGCGGGAGACCCGGAGCGCGTCCATCAGCTCGGGCGTGCCGTCCGGCCGGTCCTCCCCCTCGCGGCGGTCCGAGCCGGGCGGCAGGGCGGCGCGCACCGCCTCGGCGAGGTCCTCGCGGCGGAGCCCGACCGGCGAGAAGAGCTTCTGCGCCGGCTCGGGGAAGGCGTGGAGGAGGGCGACGAAGAAGTGCGGCACGTCGACGGCCGAGTGCCCGAGGCGGACGCACTCCTCCTGGGCGAGTTCGATCGCCTTCGCGAGGGGGCCCTCGATGCCGCTCAGCGGTTGGCTCATGCTGCTTCTCTCCCGGTCGCGCCCTCGTTCCACGGAGGGGGAGCGACGGCCCGCGAACGGGTCACTCTACCGGATTCGATCCGCGGACCAAGCCGCGGGGAGCGGGGCGGCGCGCTCAGTCGAAGACCTTGAACTCGCCGTTCTTCAGCTTCGACTCGTACTCGTCGAGGCCGCGCTTCACGACGCCGCCCAGGAAGTAGAGGCCGAGGATGTTCGGGAACGCCATCAGCAGGATCATCAGGTCGCCGAACTCGAGCACGTTCTGGGCGCTGATGATCGAGCCGAGGACGACGAAGACGAGGAACAGCAGCTTGTACGACATCGACGAGCCGGCGCCGAACAGGCTCGTCCAGCACCGCTCGCCGTAGTACGACCACGAGATCATGGTCGAGAAGGCGAACAGGATCACCGCGACCATCAGCAGCCACGGGAACCAGCCGGCGAGGAACGAGACCTCGGAGAACGCGGCGAGCGTCAGGGCCGCCCCCTCCTTGCCGGCGACCAGTTCGGTGTACGCCGGGTTCGTGTAGTCGTAGACGCCGGTGATGACGATGACGAGCGCGGTCATCGTGCAGACGACCACCGTGTCGATGAACGGCTCGAGGAGCGCGACGATCCCCTCGCGGACCGGGTACTCGGTCCGCGCCGCCGAGTGCGCGATCGCCGCCGAGCCGACGCCCGCCTCGTTGGAGAACGCGGCGCGGCGGAACCCCATGATGAGCGCGCCGACCGCGCCGCCGTACACCGCGTCCCCGGTGAATGCGGCGGAGAACATCGTCGCGAACGCGGCCGGGACGTCCTCGAAGTGGGTGACGATGATGGTCAGCGCCGCCGCGACGTAGAGCGCGCACATCGTCGGCACGATCTTCTCCGCGGTCTGCGCGATCCGCTTGATGCCGCCGATGATCACGATCCCGACCAGCACCGCCATCCCGACCCCGTACACCCACGGCTGGGCGTCGAAGAACGCGACCTTGTCGCGGAGGATGCCGAGCGACTGGTTCACCTGGAACGAGTTCCCGCCGGCGAGCGAGCCGCCGATGCAGAAGATCGTGAAGACGATCGCGAGGAGGACGCCGAGCGAGCCGAACCCCTTCTCCTTCAGGCCGTCGCGGAGGTAGTGCATCGGGCCGCCGGAGACCCGGCCGGTCGCGTCGATCCGGCGGTAGTGCTGGCCGAGCGAGCACTCGGTGAACTTGAGCGACATGCCGAGCAGACCGGCGACGATCATCCAGACCGTCGCGCCCGGCCCCCCGATCGAGACCGCGATCGCGACGCCGGCGATGTTCCCGAGGCCGACCGTCGCCGACAGCGCCGCCGAGAGCGCCTGGAAGTGGGTCACCTCGCCGTGGTCGTCGGGGTTGTCGTACTTCCCGCGCACGACCTGGATCGCGTGGCCGAAGAGGCGGACGTTCGCGAACCGGTACCGGAGCGTGAAGAAGACCGCCGCGAAGACGAGCCAGACCACGACCAGCGGCAGGTTCGTGTTCACCGGCTCGCCGTCCGGTCCGAGGATCACCTCGCCGGCGGCGTCGACGTGCGGATCGTCGTCGCCGGTCAGCTCCGCGAGGTTGTAGAACGGGACGGCCGCGGTCTTCCCGAGCAGCCAGCCCGCGCCGTCGTCGAGCCGCTCCTGGAACGTCTTCTCGCCCTCCGCCGGCGCGGCGCCGTCGTCCTGAGCCAGGAGGGAGCCGCCGGTTCCGGCGAGCATCGACAGGAGGACGGCGAGGAGACGGAGCATGGGACCCTCTTCAACATCTCGGCGCGGGAAGACTGCCGGATCTTGACGGTTTGCCGGTCGGAGTCAACCGCCGGTCCCGGCGGGCCTTCGGCCGACCGCGCCGAGCGCGAGCGCCGCCGCGAGGCTGGCGGCGAACCCCCAGAAGACCGGCTGGAACGGCGACGACGGGAGGAGGCCCGCCTCCCCGAGCCCGAGGACCGCGTTCCCGGCGGCGATCGACCCGATCGCGGCCCGGGCGTCGAACCGGCGCCAGCGGACCCCGAACAGGAGGGTCGGGACGAGCGTGCAGAACCCCGCGAACGCGAACCGGGCGATGTCGAAGATCGCGATCTCGGCCCGCCGGCAGACCTCGGCGAGGAGGAAGACGGCGACGGTGACGATCGCGCCGAACCAGCGCCCGGCCCGGACGTCCGCCCGGTCGTCCCGGTCGCCGCGCACGCGATCGACGACGTCGCGGGTCAGCATCGACCCGAGCGTCAGGATCTGGGCGTCGAGGGTCGACATCACCGACGCGAGCAGCGCGAGGAGGCCGAGGGAGGAGAAGAACGCGGGGAGGTGCTCGGCGATCATCACGGCGAAGATCCCGTCCGACGCCGCCCCCTCGAGCCCCGGGTGCTCCGCGGCCCCGAACACGCCGAGCAGGACGGCGGGGAGCCAGAGCGCGACGAGGGCGATCGGGTAGAGCCGGATCGCCCCCTTCAGCGCCGCCTCGTCCTTCGCGGCGAGGAGTCGGACCAGCATGTGGGGGAACGCGATGACGGTGAGCGAGATCAGGAGCGCGTACGACGTCCAGGCGCCCGGCCGGAAGAGCGCGCGCTCGGGGGCGAGCGTCAGGAGCGACGGGTCGACCGTCCGGACGCGCGCGAACGCCGCCTCGAGCCCGCCGAGCGCGTGCGTGATGCCGACGAGCGCCGCGACCATGAACAGGAGGAAGAGCGTCCCCTGCACCACGTTCGTCCAGGCGGTGGCGCGCATCCCGCCGAGGGTCGTGTACGCGAGGGCGACGAGGAGGACCGCGGCGGCCCCGACCGGCTCGGACACGGCGCCGTCGGTCGCCCGGGCGAGGTTCACCGCGATCCCGAGCACGCCGGTCACCATGTACGGGACGGTGTACGCCGTGAAGACCGCGAACAGCACCCACCCGACCGCGTTCGACGAGAGGCGCCGCGCGTACAGCTCGGCCGGCGTGAGCGCGCCGAGGCGCGCCGCCTCCCGCCGCGCCGGCACGCCGATCAGCCAGAACGTGAGCGGCACGACCAGCGCGATGATCGGCGCGTTCAACCCGAACTGGCCGAGCCCGTCGTGATACGCGCGGCCGGGGATCCCGACCATCACGAACGGCGTGCAGTTCGTGCCGAACAACGCCATGAACAGCACGAGCGGCCCGAGCGTCCGGCCGGCCAGGAAGTACTCCTCCGGCGACGTCCCCGCGCGGCGGGTGGCGAGCGCGCCGACCGCCAGGACGAGCGCGACGTACCCCAGCAGTACGAGGGCGAGCGTCGTCATCCCGCGTCCGCCTCGTCGGTCCGCCAGACGCGCGCGGTGAAGTGGAGCAGCCAGAGCCACGCCAGCGCCATCCACCCGAGTCGGAAGCCGAGCTCGGCCGGCAGCCCGGGGAGGACGTCGTCCGCCGGGCGCGGATCCGCCCACCAGACGTCGAAGTGGAGGGCGAGGAGGGCGGCGAGGGTGACGGCGGAGACGGCTCGGTGCATCGATCCGGAGGTCGGCGGGACGGGAGACGAGCGGAACCGTACGATGGCGGCGATCGTACGGACTCCCGCGAGAACCCCATGTCCGATTCCACGCCGCTCCTCGAGTCGATGGTCGACCGCGACCCGTTCGTCCAGCTCCGCCGGTGGATCGAGGACGGCGCGCGGCATCCGATCGAGGAGCCGACCGCCGCCGTCCTCGCGACCGCCACCGCGGCCGGCGCGCCGTCCGCGCGGGTCGTGCTGCTGAAGGACGTCGCGGAAGGGGGGATCACCTTCTTCACGAACTACGACAGCCGCAAGGGGCGCGAGCTGGCCGAGAACCCGCGCGCCGCGCTCTGCCTGCACTGGCAACCGCTCCGGCGGCAGGCGCGCGTGACCGGGACGGTGGAGCGGGCCTCGGAGAAGGTGAGCGACGCGTACTACGCCTCCCGTCCGCGCGGGTCGCGCCTCGGCGCCTGGGCGTCCCCGCAGTCGGCGGTGGTCGAGGACCGCGCCGCGCTCGACGCGCGGTACCGGGAGGCGGCGGCGAGGTTCGACGGCGTCGCCGCGCCGCCCCGGCCGCCGCACTGGGGCGGGTTCGTCCTCCGGGCCGCCGAGTTCGAGTTCTGGCGGCACCGGGACGACCGGATGCACGACCGTCTCCGCTACCGCCCGGACGGCGACGGCTGGCGGATCGAGCGGCTGGCGCCCTGAGTCGGGCGCTCGGACGTCGGCCTCAGACCGGCTGTTCCTGCGGGGGCGCCGTCGACCCGCGCGTCCGCTCGGCGAGCTTCGCCTCGAACGCGTCCGGCTCGACGAAGCCGCGCTCCATCCACGCGTACCGCTCCTCGAGGACGCCGCGCGCGACGCGGTTCGCCGCCGCGTCGTCGTTGGAGGACATCCCCCGGAACGCGGCGTCGATCCGGCGGCGGGCCGTGTCGCAGAACAGGTCGGCCAGCTCGATCGGCGACCGGTCGCCCGGGTTCGCCTTCGCCATCGCCGACGCGCGCGAGCACGTCGCGGCCATGACCGTCAGGTCGACGCCGATGTCGACGACGCGGTCGAGCATCGCCTCCTTCCGTTTGAGGGCCGGCCCGTGCCGGACCATCTTCAGGAAGGTGCGGCGGGCGAGCTTCCGGGACGTCGCCTTCACGAACGAGAAGTGACCGCGCAGCTCGGCCGGCAGGTCTTCCGGCGTCTTCGGGCCGCCGAACGGCAGGTACTGCTTCGCCATCCAGACCGGATAGAAGAGCGCGCAGTCGAGGACGATCTTCGCCTTCTGTCCCAGCGAGAGCTTCTTCAGGAAGAGGTCGCCGGCGCGGCGGAGGTGCGGGTCGAGCGCCTCGCGCGCGAGGAAGAGGTGCATGATCTCCGTCGTCCCCTCGACGATCGTGTTGATCCGCGCGTCGCGCACGATCCGCTCGACCGGGAAGGGCGACTCGCCGCGGGCCCGGAGGGAGCGCGAGGTCTCGTAGCCGCGGCCGCCCCGGATCTGCAGCGTCTCGTCGGCGATCCTCCAGAGCGTCGTCGAGCAGAACAGCTTCGCCATCGCGGCTTCGATCCGGACGTCCTTGCCGCCCTGGTCGACCATCGAGGTCGCGAACTCGGTGATCGCGTCCATCGCGAACGCGTGGGACGCCATGAACGCCAGCTTGTGCGCGACCGCCTCGTGCTTGCCGATCGGCGCACCCCACTGCTCGCGCTCGCTCGCCCAGCGCCGGCTGATCGAGAGGCAGAGGCGCGCGACGGCGGAGCAGCACGCCGGGAGCGTGAGCCGTCCGGAGTTCAGGGTGATCAGGGCGAGCTTCAGCCCCTTCCCGACGCCCCAGAGGACGTTCTCCTTCGGGACCCGGACGTCCTCGAACCGGAGGACGCCGTTCTGGATCCCCTTCAGCCCGATGAAGTCGCAGCGGTGCTCGACCGTGATCCCGGGCATCGTCTTCTCGACGATGAACGCGGTGTGGCGCTTCTTCACCTTGCCGTCGACCTCGACCGGCGTGCTCGGGTCGCCGACGTCCACGATCCGCACGCCGTCCCACGTCGCCAGGTAGGCGTAGGGACCGCGCACGACGATGTCGCGGACGCGCGTGCCGATGGGCAGGGAGCCCGCGAGCATCGGCATCGTCGGATCGCTCACGTCGACGACCTGGAACGTCTGGTTGCTGCGCCCGACGTACACATGGTCGCCGCGCGCCGCGATCGCCTCCACGCCGGTCGCCGTGTCGAGCGTCCCGACGATGTCGGGCGCGTCGTCGTCGGCGATGTCGACGACGTGCACGCCGTCGGCCGAGTCGACGAGGTAGGCGTGGTCGCCGTCGACCGCGAGCCGCCGCGCATCGCCTGGCGAGAGCGCCACGCCCAGCGGCTGCGGCATCGCGGGGGTCTCGACGTCGAAGATCTGCAGCCCCCGGTCGGCCTCGGCGACGTACGCACGCCGGCCGACCACCACG
>JAUIEL010000318.1 GCA_030428825.1 bacterium | reverse complement strand
CGCATCCGGTTCCGGACCTCCGCATGGAGAAGCTGGCGACCGACGATCCGGCGCGCGTAGACTACGACAGTCGGGCGCTCCGCCGCACGGTCGAGGCGCGCTTCCGGGCGTGGCTCCAAGGCGAGGTCCCGGCCCCCGATCCGTCGGCGCTCGATCCGGCCGGCGTGGAGCCCGAGGTCCCGAAGGACGCCCGATGACCGAATCGCTGGAAGATCGCCTGAAGAAGCTCATCGTCGAGACGCTCGTGCTCGAGGACGTCGAGCCGTCGAGCATCGAGACCGAGGCGCCGTTGTTCGGCGAGGGACTCGGGCTCGACTCGATCGACGCGTTGGAGCTGGCGCTCGCGATCCACTCCGAGTTCGGCGTCCGGACGCGCGAGGACGACGAGCGGAACCGGGAGTACTACTACTCGGTGAAGTCGCTCGCGGAGTTCATCCGGCGCGAGCAGGAGAAGGCGACCGTCGAGGGGTCGTGATGGGGGGCGGGGCGGCGCGAGTCGTGCGCGTCCTCGGGGCCGCCGTCGTCGTCCTCTACCCGCCGCTCGTGTACCACGGCCTCGTCGCCTGGAGCCCGCGCCGTCTCTCGCTCGTGCTGCTCGCCGTCCTCGGACCGCTCCTGCTCCTCCGCGCCCGGAGCCTCGACCGGGCGGCCGTGGTCGCGCTCTGGCCGGTGCCGGCGGTGACCGTCCTCGCGCTCGCGGGGGGGGCTCTCCTCGACGCGGCCGGGTTCGTCCTCGCGGTCCCCGTCGCGATCAACGCCGTCCTCCTCGTCGCGTTCGGCTCGACGCTCCGGGACGGCGCGGTCCCGATGATCGAGCGGTTCGCGCGGCTGCAGGTCGACGACCTGTCGCCCGACGAGCGCGCGTGGTGCCGCCGGTGGACCGGGATCTGGTGCGCCTTCTTCGTCGCGAACGGGGCGGCCGCCGCGGCGCTGGCGGCGTGGGCGCCGTTGCGCTGGTGGACGGTCTACACCGGCCTCGTCTCGTACGCCCTGATGGGGGCGCTGTTCGCGACGGAGTGGCTGCTGAGGCGGCGCCGCTTCCCGCGGGCGGGCGCGCGGGCGTCGTCGTGAGCGGCGCCTTTGCGGACCCGATCCTGGCGACCCGGGGCGGCGACCGGCCGGCCGCGGTCTCCGAGACGGGCGTCACGACGCGCGACGCGCTCCGCCGCGCCGCGCTCGCCGTCGCCCGGGCGCTCCCTCCGTTCGAACGCGACGGTCCGGACGAGGTCGTCCTCGTCTTCGACCACGACCGGTTCGCCTTCGCCGCCGCGCTCCTCGGGACGTGGGCGGCGGGGTCCGTCGCGGTCCTCCCGGAGACCGCGCGCCGCGTCCACGTCGGGCCGCTCGTCGCGCGTCCGAGCGTGCGGGAGATCCTCCACGACACCGGGGCCGGGCGCGGGGTCGAGGTCTCGCGCCTCCTCGCCGCGCTCCCCGACGCCGAGGAGGCCGGCGGGGACGCGGTGGGCGAGGTGCCGCTCCGGGGCGGCGTCCGCGTCGGCGGGAGCCGCTGGTCGGCGGACGAGGTGCTCGCGCGGACGGACGCCGCCGTCGCCGCGACGCGCTACCGCGAGGGAGAGGTCGTGGCGTCGACGCTCGCGCCGACGTCGTGGTTCGGGGTCGTCCGCGGCCTGCTCGGTCCGCTCCGCGCCGGCGCGGTCGTCCGGGTCGGGCTGCCGGGCGACGTCGAGGGGATCGCGGCGTCGCTCGACCGGCGCGGCGCCGGGGTCCTCGTCACGTGCGAGGCGCACCGGGCGCGGCTGGCGCGTCTCCGGCCCGGTCCGGAGGGCCGGCCGCGCCGCGTGGTGACCGAGCCGAGCGCGGAGCATCCGCTCGTGGTCGAGCTCCGCGCGCACGCGGGGATCGACGACGCGTGGGCGGCCGAGCTGTCCGGGCGGCTCCTCGTGGCGTTCGTCGGAGCGGCGGCCGAGGGGGAGGTCCGCGCCGCGATCGCGGGCTGGCGAGCCGCCGCGGACGACGTCCCGGTCGACGTGGCGCGAGTCGACGCGATCCCGCGCGACGCCAACGGGCGCGTTCGCCCGGGGGACGGGCCGGCGCTGTTCGGGCGCGCCCCGGACGGCCGCCCGTGGGAGTTCGCGCTCGCGGCGGAGTCGAGCGGCCGGACCGCGGGCGACGACGGCCGGGGGGCGTCGTTCCGGGTCGACGTGCCGGCCGACTCTTCGCTCTTCGCGGGGCACTTCCCGGGCGTCCCGATCCTCGCCGCGTCGGCGCAACTCGACGCGATCGTGCTGCCGTGCGTGCGCCGTGCCCGCCCCGACCTCGGCCCGCTGGTCGGCGTGATCGGCGCGAAGTTCCTCGAGCGGATCGAGCCCGGCGACGCGGTCGTCGTCCAGCTCCGCTTCGGCGAGGAGCGTCCGCACGAGGTGGCGTTCGAGCTCGTCCGCCGCGGGCGGCGGGCGACGATCGGTCGGGCGAGGTTCGCGCCGTCGGTCGGGGAGGACGCGTCGTGATCCCCGCGGCGGCGCCGAGCGACGGGCGCGACGGGTTCCGGCCGTGCGCGGTCGTGCCGTCGCTCGACAACCCGAGGACGGTCCGCGGCGTGGTCGAGAGGCTCGCCGCGCGGCTGCCGGTGGTGCTGGTCGACGACGGCAGCGGGCCGGACGGCGCCGCGGCGTGCGTCGTCGCGGCGGAGCACGAACGGGTGACGCTCGTCCGGTTCGAGGAGAACCGCGGGAAGGGGGCGGCGGTCGGCGCCGGCTTCCGCGAGGCGGACCGGCGAGGGTTCACGCACGCGCTGCAGGTCGACGCCGACGCCCAGCACGACCTCGATCGGGTCGAGCCGTTCCTGGAGGCGGCCGCCGCCGCGCCGGACGCCCTCGTCCTCGGGTACCCCGTCTACGACGCGAGCGCGCCGCGCAGCCGCGTGATCGGCCGGAAGGTGACGGCGTTCTGGGTGGCGGTCGAGCTCGGCGACCGGACGCGGATCCGGGACGCGATGATCGGGTTCCGCGTCTACCCGCTCGCCGCATCGCTCGCGACGCCGATCCGGAGCGCGCGGATGGGGTTCGACATCGAGATCGCGGTCCGGATGGCCCGGCGCGGCGTGCCGATCGTGAACCTGCCGGTCGCGGTCCGGTACCCCCCGGCGGAGGAGGGCGGCGTGTCGCACTTCCGCCCGCTGAGGGACAACCTCGCGTTCTGCGCGCTCCACACGCGCCTCTGCGTCGGGGGGACGTTCTCTGCGATCGTGCGCGGGCTCGGTCGGAGGTCGTCGTGACGGGCGGGGCGAGGGAGGAGACGACCTGGCTGAACAAGCGGGAGCGCGGCACCCTCCTCGGCATCCGGTTCGCGTTCGCCCTCGCGACCGTGTTCGGGCGGACCGCGACCAAGCCGTTCGTCGCCGTCGTCGCGCTCTGGTACCGGCTGTTCGACCGGCGCGCCGTCCGCGCGTCGCGCGAGTTCCTGCGCCGCGTCCGCGGGCGCGAGCCCGGCTTCCTCGAGGTCTACCGGCACGTCCGGACGTTCGCCCAGGTGACGCTCGACCGGATCTTCCTCCTCCGCGGGCGGACCGGCCCGTTCGTCTTCACGCGGACGGGGGACGAGCACCTCCGCCGCGTCGTCGACGAGGGGCGGGGAGCGATCCTGCTCGGGGCGCACGTCGGCAGCTACGAGGCGATGCGGGCCGGCGGCGCGGCCGACGACGTGCCGATCCACGTCCTCGGTTACTTCGAGAACGCCCGGATGATCAACGCGCTGTTCGAGCGGCTCTCGCCGGAGCGCGCGGCGCACGTGATCCACCTCGGCCGGGACCCGGTCTCGGTGATGGCGCGGGTGAAGGCGAGGCTCGACGAGGGCGAACTGGTGGCGCTGCTCGGCGACCGCGTCGGCCTGAACGATCGGGCCGTCCGCGCGCGCTTCCTCGGCGGGGAGGCGTCGTTCGCGGGCGGTCCGTTCCTCCTCGCGGCGGTGCTCGGCCGGCCGGTCTTCCTCGTGTTCGGCGTCTACCGCCCGCCGAACCGGTACGAGCTCCGGTGCGAGCCGTTCGCCGAACGGGTCGTCCTCCCGCGGGCGTCGCGCGACGAGGCGCTGCGGGAGATCGTCCAGCGGTACGCCGACCGGGTCGCGGAGGTCGCGCGCGACGCGCCCGAGAACTGGTTCAACTTCTTCGACTTCTGGAGCGAGCCGTGAAGCGCAGGGAGCACGCGATCACGATCGAGCGGACCGCCGCCTTCCACGAGTGCGACGCGCTCGGGATCGTCTGGCACGGACGGTACGCCGAGTGGTTCGACGTCGCCCGGACCGAGCTGTTCCGGAGCGTCGACCTCGACGTGCCGCGGATCCGCGAGCTGGGCCACCGGATGGTCGTCACCGAGACGCGCTGCCGGTACATGGCGCCGCTCGCGTACGGGCGACGGTTCCGGGTCACCGCCTGGTTCTCGGCCGCCGCGCCGCTGATCCGGGTCGGCTTCGACGTCCACGACGTCCGGGACGACGGCGCTCCGGGCCGGTGGTGCGCCCGCGCGGTGACGGTGCTGGCGACGACCGAGCCGGACGGCCGCCTCCTCCCCTCGACCCCGGCCGCGATCGTGGAGCGGATCCCCTCCGAATGAGCCGGCGCCGTCACGCCGCGCGAGGCGGCGGCAGGAGCGCGATCGTCAGGTGGGCGATCGCGCCGACGATCACCACGCCGACGCGGAGCGTCGCATCCTCTTCCGGGGCGGTCGTGAAGGTGTGGAAGTAGTAGCCGAGGACGACGAGCCCCGCGCCGAGCGCCGTCGTCGTCGCCGCGCGTGGTCTCCCGAGACGGTGGAGGAACCCCGCCGCGATCGCGGTCAGCCCGAGGACGACGCAGAACCAGAGCGCGTTCGGCTTGTACGCCCTCGCCTCGATGCCGCGCAACAGGCCGGTCCAGATCGTGAGAAGACCGAACAGGATGGTGGCGGCGCATTTCATCTTCGACTCCGCGGACGGTTCGAGGGGGAGGACGCGTCGCAGGGTACGGAATCCGGCGGCTATGATCGCGGGATGCGATTCCTCGCGCCCACTCTCGCCTTCCTCGCCGGCGCGCTGCTCCTCGGCGCCGCGCCGCAGGACGAGGGGCGACCGGTCGCGCCGGACGTCGTCGAGGTGACGCCCGCGCCGGTCCGCCCCGCGGACGCCGCCGCCCTGTTCGCGGCGTTCGCCAGGATGGAGGGGCTCGAGGCGCGATTCGAAGAGGAGAAGCACGTCGCGCTGCTGGCCGCGCCGCTGACCAGCCGCGGCACGATCTACTTCCTCCCGCCCGGCCACCTCGCCCGCGTGGTGACCGCGCCCGAGTCGACGACGCTCCGGATCACGCCGGACGAGCTCGTCGTCGAGTCGGCGGAGGGGGTCGAGCGGATCGACCTCCGGCGGAGCGACGACGTCCGCCGCTTCGTCACCTCGCTCGTCCGGGTCTTCGCCGGGGACCGCGCCGCGCTGGAGCGGTCGTACGACGTCGCGTACGGCGCCGATCCCGACGCGGACGACGACGCCGCGTGGCGGTTGACGCTCACGCCGAAGGCGAAGCCGCTGACCGAGATGATGAGGTCCTTGAGGCTCTTCGGGCGCGGCGTCGAGGTCCGCGCGATCGAGGTGACCGAACCGACCGGCGACCGGACGGTGACGACGATCGTCGAGGCCGATCCGGCGCGCCGCTTCACCGCGGAGGAGAAGGAGCGGTTGTTCGGCCTCTCCGCGCCGTGAGCCGGTCCGGGCGACGGCGCGTCCTGCTCGGGGCGGCGGTCCTCGCGGGGCTGGCGGCGTTCGTCGCGGCGAGGATCGAGGTGACGACCGACATCGTCCACTTCCTCCCTCGCGGCGCCGCGCGGGACGACGTCACGTTGGCGCGCGGGATCACCGGGAGCGAGCTGACGCGGACGATGATCCTCCTCGTCGGGGCGGCGGACCGGGAGGTCGCGGTCCGCGCGGGCCGGGCGTTCGAGGAGGCGCTCCGGCGCGAGCCGCGCGTCGCCGCGTCGCTCGCCTTCCTCGAGGGCGGTCCGCCGGAGGGGATCGAGGAGACGCTCTGGCGGCTGTACCACCCGCGGCGCCTCTCGTTCGTGGCCGCGGACGCGGCGGGGGTCGCGGCGGCGACCGACCGCGCCGCGCTGGACGAGGCGGCGGCGCACCTGAAGCGGCAGCTCGCGCTCCCGATCTCCGCGCTCGTCTCGCGGCTCGCGCCGAGCGACCCGCTGCTCGTCCTGCGCGGCCTGTTCGAGCGGCTGGCCGGCGCGCGCGCGGAGGGGATCGGTCTCGTCGACGGACGGTTCGTGACGCTCGACGGCGGGAGGGCGGTGCTGTTCCTCGGGACCGACGCGCCGTCGTTCGACGCGCGGGCGCAGCGGCCGCTCCTGGCCGGGATCCGCGCGGCGTTCGCGGAGGTCGATCGGGGGTTCGGCGGAGGGCTGACGCTCGCGTCGACCGGGGCGAACCGGTTCGCGGTCCGGGCGGAGGAGTCGATCCGGAGCGACGTCCGCCGCGTGTCGTCCCTCTCGATCGCGGGGGCGGTGGCGCTCTTCCTCCTCCTGTTCCGCTCGCTCCGGCCGGCCGCGCTGACCGTGCTGGTCGTCGCCTCGGGGTTCGTCGCGGCCACGGCGGCGACGCTCCTCGCGTTCGGCCGGGTGCACGGCGTGACGCTCGCGTTCGGGGCGGCCCTGATCGGCGTCAGCATGGACTACACCGTCCACTTCGTCTGCCACCACGCGCTCGCGCCGCACCCGGACGGTCCGCGCCGCACCCTCGCCGCGATCTGGCCGGGGCTCCTCCTCGGCGCCGCGACGACGGTCCTCGGCTTCCTGGCGCTGGTCGTCTCGACGTTCCCCGGGCTGCGCGAGCTCGCGATCTTCGCGGCGGTCGGGATCTCGGCCGCGCTGATGGCGACGCGGTGGTTCCTCCCCGCGCTCGTCGCGGAGGTCGCGCCGGCGACCCGACTCGGCGGGGCGCTGGCGACGACGCTCGACCGGTTCCGGCGATCGGTCTCGCGGCGGCCGGGGTTCGCGGCGGCGGGGGCGGCGGTGCCGCTCGTCTGCGGGTTCGCCGGTCTGCCGGCCGCGACGTGGAACGACGACATCTCCGACCTGAACCGCCTCGACCCGGCGCTCGTCGCCGAGGACGCGGAGGTCCGCGGCGAGGTCGTCCGGTACGAGCAGCGCCGGATGGTCGTCGCGGTCGGGACGGACGAGGACGCGGCGCTCGCGGTGAACGACCGGGCCGCGGCGGCGCTCGAGGCGGCGGTCGCCGCCGGCGAGCTCGGCGGCTTCCGCGGCGTCGCGGGGCTCCTGCCGAGTCCGGCGCGACAGCGAGAGGTCGACGCCGCGGTGCGGGGCGACGACGGCCTCGCGGACCGCGTCGAGGCGGCGCTCGCGCGCGAGGGGTTCCGGCCCGAGGCGTTCGCGCCGTTCCGCGCCACCCTCGAGTCCGAGCCGCCGCCGCCGCTCGGGTTCGCCGACCTGCTCGGCTCGCCGCTCGCTCCGCTCGTCCGGCCGTTCCGCCTCTCGCTCGAGGACGGGCGGGTGGCGGTCGCGACGTTCCTCGCCGACGTCGTCGACCCGGACGCCGTCGCCGCGCGGCTGGCGACGATCGACGGCGCCGCGTGGATCGACGTCCGCGCGACGCTCGCCGCCGCGTACGGCGCGTACCGGGACCGGATGACCACGCTCCTCCTGCTCGGCCTGCTCGCGATCGTG